>NZ_JAWJYP010000005.1:0-137169 GCF_033063275.1 Nitrosomonas sp. Is37
GATGGTTTTGGCAAAGCAGGCGGCTATACGATCGACGCGCCCAAGAAACCGCTGGCTGCAGTAGGCTGTGAATCCTGCCATGGACCTGGCCGGAATTTCCGTGGCGATCATCGCAAGGCAGGACAAGCCTTTGAGAAATCGGGCAAGACCATGCAACGTAAAGTATTGGCAGACAAAGGTCAAGATTTTACGTTTGAAGAAAGCTGCAATGCCTGTCACATGAACTATGAAGGATCGCCCTGGAAAGGAGCGAAACCGCCTTACACCCCATTTACCCCGGCTGTTGATGCGAAATACACCTTTGACTTTGATAAAATGGTAAAAGATGTTAAGGCAATGCACGAGCACTACAAACTGGATGGTGTTTTTGAGGGCGAACCTAAATTCAAGTATCACGATGAATTCCAGGCAAGTGCTAAAGTAGGTGAAAAAGGAAAAGAGTAAAACTGTAAAAAAGGAAAAGAATAATGACCGCACTACAAAAAGGATCGATTGGTAGTCTGTTGATTGGCGGACTACTGGGAATAGTATTGGTAGCAGTCGTATTCGGCGGGGAAGCTGCGCTTTCCACAGAAGGGTTCTGTACCAGCTGCCACTCTATGGCATATCCGCAAGAAGAATTGAAGCAATCCTCACACTATGGTGCATTAGGGGTTAATCCTGGATGCAAGGATTGCCATATTCCTCAGGGTTTTGAGAATTTTCATTTGGCAGTTGCTACTCATATTGTGGATGGTGCGAGAGAGCTCTACCTTGAATTGGTTAATGATTACTCCACGCTGGAAAAATTTAATGAACGCAGGCTAATCATGGCGCATGATGCGCGCATGAACCTCAAGAAATGGGACAGCATCACCTGCAAAACCTGCCATAAAAATCCGCAGCCGCCAGGAGAGAGCGCTCAAGCTGAGCATAAAAAAATGCAAACTGAGGGTGCGACCTGTATAGATTGTCATCAGAATCTAGTCCATGCGGAAGTTCCGATGACTGATTTGAATGCGAGTCGCGCGGCTGGCAAGATGGTATTGAAGCCAGAGGAAGGCGAGGAAGATACTGAGGAAGAAGACGACGAAGAAGAAGGCAGTGGTGAAGAAGCTAAAGGGGAAGACTCTGCCGAAGAAGACTCCGCTGATGAGGATGATGATTAGTTGTATTTGAGTCAAACAGAAGCTGAGGGATTTTAATTCCTATGAAATCAACACTTCACTCTATTGAGTGAAGTGTTGATTCAAAATCGATGGATTGATGAGTGTAGTAAGCTGTGGTGGGATGCTTTATTAATTTTCTGTTTACTAAGCAATAGTTGATGGAATATAGGTTGATTAACTTCCATAGTACGATTACACATTCCTAGCAAGAAGTTAAGTTATCAGTAGAAAATGGCTAATAGCTTAAGGTTTTTTTATTAGCTATAAATAACATTTTCTGCGAAAACGAAAACTAAATTTATCTGGATCTAACTTACTTCTATAGTTAGCATAGATATTTCATGAATAAACTAATAATTTGAGAAGTTAGAATTGAAATTAGTTTATGATCTATATTTATATATTCAATATAAGCCAATATCTGAATTGATTAGGTATAGAAAGATATTTATTAAATAAATAAAATTATTTAATCATACTTAATAAAAATAAAGAATTAATTTTAATATTTTTTCAATACTTAATATTGATGTAATGCTTGTCATAAAAATGAAATGATTTTTATTTTAAAATAAACACAAATTAAATTTGTACAGAAAATTAATATGTATTCCAAAAATGTAAAGAGTACATGGGAGAAGAAAGATAGATCAACTGGTAATCTTCGGTATAGCTATAGGCGTCATTTAAAAGAAAAATTTATAGAACTGTTGCTGCTTTTAGCAGCTTTTTTTTCGATTTTAATTACCTTCTCTATTATTTTCATGCTGGTAAAAGAATCGATCATATTTTTTCAGCATGTTTCAATTTGGGAATTTCTTACAGACACACAATGGACGCCATTATTTGATGATGCACACTATGGTATCCTTCCCTTAGTTTCAGGAACAGTGGTGAGTTCAGTTATTGCGCTTCTAGTGGCGCTTCCATTAGGTACAACCATAGCTATTTATCTTTCTGAATTTGCATCTTATACAGTACGAGAGACTGCAAAACCATTTCTTGAATTGCTAGGAGGTATTCCTACTATAGTTTATGGTTATTTCGCTCTCTTATTCGTTACACCATTATTGCAGTTAATTATTCCTGATCTACCCGGATTTAGCTTGTTGTCTGCTGGATTAGTAATGGGAATAATGATTATTCCATATGTAAGCTCAATGACTGAAGATGCTATGCGTTCTGTGCCTATGCATTTACGGGAAGGATCTTATGCTATGGGTGCTACGAAATTTCAAACAGCTATCAAAGTTGTAATGCCCGCAGCTTTCTCAGGCATAGCAGCTGCTTATATTTTAGCTATTTCTCGGGCAGTTGGAGAAACTATGGTAGTAGCTATAGCTGCTGGAATGCAACCAAATTTAACATGGAATCCAATGGAACCGGCTGCAACAATTACCGCATATATTGTTCAGGTAAGTTTAGGTGATTTGCCACATGGTAGCATTGGCTATCAAACTATTTTTGCAGCCGGACTAACTTTATTATTGATCACATTGATTTTTAATATACTTGGTCATTTATTACGTAAGCGATATCGTGAAACATATTAAAAAAGATAGTTCTCAATTCTAAAATAATTCAGATTATATTTAAGTTAAGCCTTGATGCTATTAAATCTAATGCAATTATTAACCAATGCTTTATTAAGTATGTTTGAAAAATTTTATTGTGATTGACCAGCGTTTATGAGTGATGAAAAGAAATTAGAAGAACTACGCGTTGTTATTGCGCGACATAAACGTAGGGATTTGATGTTTTTAATTGCGGGTGTGCTTGCTTTAATGATTGCTCTATTGACATTTATAGCTTTATTTACACAAATGCTCATAGATGGTGCGCCTCGTTTATCCTGGGAATTTTTTACATCATTTCCTTCGCGTCGCCCAGAATCTGCAGGCATACTTTCAGCTTGGGTTGGAACTACGCTAGTAATGTTGGTTACAGCAATATCTGCTATACCACTTGGGGTAGCAGCCGGAATTTATTTAGAAGAATACGCACCTAAAAATTTATTCACGGAACTAATAGAAATTAATGTTACCAATCTTGCAGGGGTACCTTCTATTATCTATGGTTTATTAGCATTGGGTCTGTTTGTTTATCAATTGGGTCTGGGGCAGAGTATTTTGGCTGCTGGATTAACTCTGGCTCTTTTGATTTTACCTATTGTTATTGTAGCAACTCGTGAGGCGATACGATCTATTCCAGTTGCAATTCGTGAGGGTTCTTATGCATTAGGTGCCACTAAGTGGGAAACAGTTGCTGATCATTTATTACCTTATTCTGCTCCGGGTATATTGACAGGTATCATCATTGGCTTAGCTCGGGCAATTGGTGAAACAGCACCTATTATAACAATTGGTGCATTGACTTTTATTGCGTTTCTACCCCCCTCACCAATAAAAAGTGAATTTCCATTTATATCATTTGAATGGTTGACAGCGCCTTTCACAGTGATGCCAATACAAATGTTTAATTGGGTATCACGACCTGAAGAGGAATTTCAGTTTAATGCGGCAGCAGCAGGATTGATTCTGGTTGTTATGACACTTGCGATGAATGCATTGGCTATTTATCTCCGTTATCGTATGCGTAAAAAAATCAAATGGTAAAAAATAGTTTAGTAGAATCTGAAGTGAATAGTCTCTCCCTTAACCAATATAAATCAATAGTTAAGAATTTGAATTTCTACTATGGGAGCTTTAATGCGCTGAAAAATATTGATATGGTTTTACATGAGAAGCAGGTAACTGCACTAATAGGTCCATCAGGCTGTGGTAAATCTACTTTTCTGCGATGCTTTAATAGAATGCACGATCTTTATCCTGGTAATCGGTATGAAGGTGATATAGTTCTTTATCCAGATAACGAGAATATTCTTTCTCCTCATGTTGATCCGATCGAAGTAAGAATGCGTATCAGTATGGTATTTCAAAAGCCGAACCCTTTTCCGAAATCGATCTATGAAAATGTCGCTTATGGATTGAAAGTGAGAGGTGTTAAACAACGTGCCATGCTAGATGAAAAAGTAGAAGATGCATTACGTAATGCAGCATTATGGGATGAAGTCAAAGACCGACTGAATGACCTTGCATTTAACTTATCTGGCGGACAACAACAGCGATTATGTATTGCAAGGGCGCTTGCAACTGATCCTGAAATATTATTATTTGATGAACCTACTTCGGCATTAGATCCAATTGCAACTGCTAGTATCGAAGAATTGATTGCTGATCTTAAAAATAAAGTAACTATACTTATAGTCACTCATAATATGCAACAAGCAGCTCGGGTTTCTGATTATACTGCTTATATGTATTTAGGTCAGTTAATAGAATTTGATACAACAGACACTATTTTTATCAAACCAAAGAATAAGCAAACAGAAGACTATATTACAGGGCGCTTTGGTTAGATTTTTTAATTTGGCGTATACGTATATTTAAGCAGATAAATTGTTCAAGATGCGAATGCCGTGAGGTAGATGGTTTTTACCAATGGTTGGTAGGTTGAAAGAAACACATTTACTCAGTTGTTGATAAAGTCAGAGTCCAGCTGCTACTGTTGATTTCTTGTTTGCTGAAGCAGCTTGGGAGCGATAATCAAGTTCTTCCAGGTTTTTGTTTAGGATTATCTATTTTGTCCTGGATAAATCATAATTGATTAATGATCAATTACTTACTTTGATACTCTCTCTTTCTATTAGAAATTTGAGTCACTAATGGAAAATCTGGTTAATCAATTCAACTTCGAGCTGAATCTTTAAGCTATCGTAAAATATTTACCAAGTTCTGTTGACGTTTAAGTGAAGCAAAATCAATGCTGAGATAAACCGTATACATCCTATATAATTTCTGGCCATTTTTATATCATTAGAATATTCTTCTGTAACGTTTAATTTTATTGAAGAAACATTCAGTCAAATAACGCTTGTGTTTAAATTATGTATTATCTTTTTTGGATTGAATAAGCTCTTTTACTGTTTCTAACAGTCGGTCAGCAACTGCCTCAGAATTAACTTTAAAACGACCTTCAATTATTGCCTGCCTAATCTTTGCCACCTTAGCTGCATCTACGATTTCATTATTACTTTCGATGGAATGCGATAAAATAAAAGAAGAATCAATGCGCAAATTATTTTTTGATTGAGAAAAATATGGTGATTTAGTAGAAGTAGTTTTGTCATTATATTTTTGCTCATCACTATTAATGCTAATTGCTTGTGTTGGATTCGTATTATCTATTTTCAAGATAAAATCCTTTTTAATAGAGATTATTGATAATTTAACGATATCTAACCAAACTATTTCAGCTTGGATGGATATAACAAATATTTTCTAATATCTATTGTATTACATGCAATATATTTATGTCCTTAATTAATTTCCAAGAAATGAAAAATAACTGAATGGCTTTGGCTCAGATATTTTTTATATTTTTAAAGAATTTTGAATTCTTAGAGTTGATATTACATGATACAGATCTTTAATGCATTTTCACTAGCTTTCCGTAATCTTTTTAACCTTAAAATTTTATGGATACTAGTTTGGCCTCTCTTGGTAGCTAGTTTATTCTGGCTAATAGTTGGTGTTTTTATTTGGACTCCTTCAATTGAATGGATTACTGAACTTATTCCATTTACCTTTATGGAGAATTGGTTTGATGAGTCTGTTCTACTCAAGATTACTGATAGTATCGGGGGAATATTAAATGTAATTATTCTTGTTATTTTAGTGATTGTGACAGCCATGATAATAACTGCTCTGTTTGTCATGTCATCACTGATTGATTTTGTTGCTAAGCGATACTATCCACTACTTGAGCGAAAAAATGGGGGAAGTCTTGTGGGTAGCCTAATTCACATTATCTCTGCAATTATCGTATTTATCGTGTTGCTGGGTATTGCTTTACCTTTTTGGTTTGTTGGTTTTGGAATATTAGTGTCTTTTCTGGCTGTAGCATATTTAAATCAGCGATTATTTAGCTACGATGCATTATCAGAGCACGCCAGTAAGGAAGAATTAGAAATTTTGCTGACTACAAATAAATTATCGCTATGGGGTTTAGGGTTGTTGACTGGTCTCGTTCAATTTATACCAATACTGAATTTATTTGCTCCGACATTAACAGCATTAGCATTTATCCATTTTGAATTAGCACGTCTAGATAATTACCGTCGTAAATCTAGCTTTGATTCTTCTCGAGAATAAACTTTCTGTTTTGGGGCAAAGCCTCTATGGTAATTTTTAAGGGATTATTGAGATCGAACAAAGTTAACTTTGAAAAATTGAACCAGGGGAATAAGTAAGATAGAAAAAACAAGTATGTCAGATCTTCTTATAGCAAAAACGGAATAGTTGCACCTAGATTTATGTATCACGCTGTTTTTACTTGGAGTATTATGAGAACAAACTGCTGCAATATGCTTTATAACACGCAACGCTCAATAGCCTATTATTTAATTTACTGGACAGTACATTATAATTCTGCTATTAAGAATACCGTCATTCTACATATGAATGGCCAAAGAGGTATTTAAATATAATTAATTCATCATATTTGTTTATATAGGAGATTAAGAAAATGAAATCTGCACTCTTAGTAGCAATACTTGCGGCATTGGCACTGACTGCTTGTGGTGAACCTAAACCAGCACAGTACCCACCTAGCGCTTCGATGGAGCGTGAATCAATGCCTGGCAAAGACGAAGGAAAAAAATAATTAATTTGATTAGATAGAATGATCAAAATTTTAAACCGCTCTACTAAGAGCGGTTTTTTTGATAGTAGTTACTCATAATTAATTTTGAGTACCAAAACTTTACATATATTGTGCCCGTATTACTACTGATAATAAAAGATACTATCGAGGGGATAATGGATTAGCTGTTCACTAAGCGTAAATCACAGGCCTTAGATGACCATCAAAGCACCTGCTGATGAGATACATATAGAGCAATGGTAATTTAGTGTAATCAAGCGGAATCAAAAGGCGATGACCGAGGGTTACTTACTCCTGAGTGCATGGTCATGGAAGGACAGGAATCTACTGAAAGAACCTTAATGTGACCCTATAGGGTAATAGGTATTCGGGAGTGAGGGTCTCGATGCTCGACACGTCAAACAAGCGCTCACAAGCTCACAACGTTATGCGGTTCAGCCACCTTAATGGAAGAATTTTAATAGCAAGTAATTTTATTCATAGCGTAATGCTTCTACTGGCTTTAATGAGGCTGCTTTATTAGCAGGATAGAAACCAAAAAATATGCCAATAATAGCTACAAAAGCAAAAGCTAAACCAATCATGCTGAGTGTAATAACGACAGGCATATCTACAATCTGACTTATCATCCATGCGCTACCGATACCTAACACAGCACCAGTTAATCCGCCCAGAATACAAATCATCAAAGCTTCCAATAAAAATTGCGTGAGGATTGCGCGATGGCTGGCACCTATCGCCATACGAATCCCAATTTCGCGGGTACGTTCCGTAACCGATACCAGCATGATATTCATGATGCCAATACCGCCAACCAACAGTGAGATCGAGGCAATAGCTCCTAGCATCCACGCCATTACTTTTGCTGTAGTGCTTGCAACAGCTGCTATAGCCGTTAGGTTCCGTACAGTGAAATCATTTTCCATTCTGTCAGATATACGGTGGCGTTGCCGCAGTAGCCGAGTAATTTCCATTTCTGCTTCTTCCATCATGTCTGCGGATTTTCCTTGAACTAGCATATGACCAATTGATCCAGGAAATTGGTTGCCTAGAATTTGACGTTGAGCAGTGGTAAGTGGGATAAGTACATTGTCATCCTGATCTCGCCCGCTAAGACTCTGCCCCTTGGCTGCAAGGACACCCACTACCAAAAATGGTTTGTTAGCGATACGAAATGTTTTTCCCGTAGGATCTTCGTTTCCGAATAAATTCTCAGCGGTTACCTTTCCCAGGACAGCAACGCGAGTAGCAGAGCGTAAGTCTGCTTCTGAAAATATCGAACCACTCTCTATAAGCCAATTACCGACAGAAAAATAATCTGGAGTCGTACCTGTTATCGTTGTACTCCAGTTATTTGCGCCATAGTTAAGTTGAGCGATTCCAGAAACAACGGGGGCAGCCGCTTCAACTGAAGATAATTCCGCAATGGCTTGTGCATCACCCGCAGTCAGTGTTTTTACAGTTCCGCTTCCAAATCGTAGCCCACCTGAGGAAGTTGCACCTGGTAGCACCAGTAAAAGGTGACTTCCCATAGAAGCTATTGTGTTGTTAATCTGGATTTGAGCTCCTTGCCCGATTGATAACATTAATACAACTGCTGCAACACCAATGATCATACCAAGCATGGTAAGCCCGGTACGCAAGCGATTGACCCGAAGGGCTTGGAAAGCTTCACCGATAATGGTCAGTAAATTCATGATGAAGTTGGAATTTTATTATCATGAAATAACATAAATTAACGCGTACATTTATTTTTATCTTGGATAATGCGACCATCTTTTAATCGAATGAGGCGGTTGGCATAGGAGGCAATATCATCTTCATGCGTTACCAGAATAATCGATATGCCTTGATTCTCATTAAGCTGCTTGAATAATGTCATGATTTCATGACTGGTTTGTGAATCAAGATTGCCAGTTGGCTCGTCAGCCAGGATAAGCTGTGGTTGATTAACTAATGCTCGACTGATTGCTACTCGCTGTTGCTGTCCTCCAGAAAGTTGATTGGGATAATGTAGCGTAAATTGGCCCAGACCGGTCTGTTGTAATAATGTTAACGCATGCTTGCGGCTTTCTTTGCGATTCATGCCTGCATACAGTAATGGTGTAGCTACATTATCCAGTGCCGTCATGCGCTTGAGTAAATTAAAACCTTGGAATACGAAGCCTATACTATGATTTCGCACATGTGCCAGCTCATCGTTGGAGAGGTATGCAACATTGCGACCTGCCAACCAATAATTGCCGCTTGTAGGTGTATCAAGGCAACCCAGTATATTCATCAAGGTAGATTTTCCTGAGCCGGATTGCCCCATGATAGCAATAAATTCTCCGGAGTGAATTTCAAGATTGATATCAAACAGCACCTGATGGTAAATCGGCTGATTTGCATGGCCCTCTAATTGATAAGCTTTGCACAAATTCTCCACCAGAATCAATGGTTGATTTTGGGTGAGGTCTTTATCTGACACTAGAACATCCTGAATCTAAAATTGCTCATGGATGATTCATTTTGCTTTTTGCCAGCAGCATCATTGATAATTACTTTATCTCCTTCTGCTAGGTCACCCGAAATAATTTCAGTGAAATTTCCATCTGTAATTCCGGTTACAACATTTATTGGTGTAGGTACATTATTTTCGAGGCGATAGAGAAGAGGCTGACGGGATCGTCCAGCAGAGGACAGGTTGGAGGCAGGCATTTCATTTCTTGGCTTATAACGAAGTGCTGCATTAGGTACACGAAGAGCAGTACATTTTTGGTTGACTATGAAGCGAACATTTGCCGTCATGCCCGGTAATAAAGTACTATCATCATTGATGACAGTTGCCACTACGTTATAAGTAACAACATTTTCCTGGATTATAGGATTCAATCGTATTTGTTTAACATGAGCAATGAATTCTCGTTCCCGAAATGCATCTACTGTAAAAGAAATTTCCTGATCAGCGTATATCTGACCAATGTCAGCTTCAGCAACACTGATATTGATTTGCATTTGTCGAAGATCACGGGCAATCTGGAACAGAATGGGTGTTTGGAAACTAGCTGCAACGGTTTGCCCAACGTTTATATCACGTGCAACAACTACCCCGGAAATCGGTGATCTAATAACACTGTAATTCAGATTAGCACGATCACGTTCCACGTTAGCTTTGCTGATAGCTACCTGAGCATGTGCAATGTCTAATTGTTGTTCGATTTCGTCTAGTGCTTCACTGGAAATAAATCCTTTTTGTAAAAGGATGCGACTACGAGTAGCTTTATTGGTTACATTTTTTAAGGTTGACTGTGCGCTTTTAAAATTAGCCTCAGATTGTTGTAGTTGTGCTTTCAGAAGAGCAGGATCAAGTTCCGCTAGTATTTGACCTATTTTTACCTGATCATTGAAATCAACATATATTTTGGATACAGTCCCCGATACCTGGGTACCAACATTGACAAGCTCAAGTGGATGCACTGTGCCATTTGCCGAAATAATCTGAACAATGTCTCCACGATCAACTGTTCTGGTTCGATACTCATCTTTTTCCGATTCTAGCTTTTTGTTTGTATATCCATAAATTGCGCCGGATACTAGAATGACTAATAAAACAATCGATTTATTTTTGAGATTAAGGCGTGTCATTCAGGAGGGCCAAATTAAATCTTATTTGAACAATGAAATTATTAAGCAGGGATTATTATAAGTTGATGGCTGATTTTAGGTATTAGTAGGCAGGGCTTATCGAGGTTACTACTTTTTCTCATTAGCAGCAACGAATTCCTTAAGCTGCCTCAAGCGTGCTTCTACACTGGATAATTGATAAAAATTACCATTATCTTTACGTAAAGCAATCTCTAATTGCTCGATTGCAGCTTTATATTTTCCTTCTCGAATATAAACTTCTGCCTGAGCACGATGTTGGAGCATATGGTTCCCTAGTGCAGAGTAACATTGTGCTTCTAGTCGATAAAGATTGATGTCATCCGAAATAATTTTTGATTGCTTATTGAGGAATTCAAGGGCAGCCTGGGCATTTTGGTGATTTAGTAAGGCCGTTATGTAATCATAAATAAGTGCGCGATGCTGTGGATATGCATTTAATGCAGTTTGGTAAATTTTAAATGCATCTTTAATTTGCTTGTTTGCCAGTTTAACTCGTGCAGCAAGTATTTCAATCATGACCTCGGATTGTAAATATTCACTTTCAACTCGGACGGGCTTACCCAAATAATGATTCTTAAGTAAGCTGATAGAATGATCAGATTGTATTATGCGGTATAATTCGTTTAATTCCTTGTCTGCACGCTTATACTGCTTATCACGTAACAATGCATAAATTAGGCCGTAGCGTTCTGCAATTTCATTTGCATAACGCTTATCTTGTATGCGTGCATCAAATTCCTTTACTGTATCAGTAGAATTTCCCAGAATGGCCTTCAGCTTAGCCCGAACTAAGTGGAAATCGAGACTGTCGGGAACTTGCCGGTAAGAAAATTCCCGTGTGCGATTCTCAATATCCGCTATCCGCTCATGAGTGAGCGGGTGCGTTCTCAGATAAGAAGGGGCTCCGTTTTCATAATATCGCCCAGCATTTTGCAAACGTTCAAAAAAAATCGACATCCCATGAGGATCAAATCCTGCTTTATGCAATATATTAAAACCGATTCGATCCGCTTCCTTTTCATGATTGCGTGTAAAGTTCAATTGAGATTGAATAGCCCCAGCCTGTGCCGTGGCTAGAATAGCTTGCCCTGCCTGGGGATTAGAACGGGAAGCGAGAATAGCTAGAGCAAGAGCAGCAATGGTAGTGATGAGTCCGATATGTTGCTGTCCAGAAATCATTCTTGCTAAATGTTTTTGGGTGACGTGAGCAATTTCATGTGCCATAACGCCCGCTAATTCAGATTCACTTTGTGCTGCGATAATCAGTCCACTGTTGAAACCCATAAATCCGCCTGGCAAAGCAAATGCATTGATGGATGGATCCTGGAGTGCAAAAAAATCGAATGATTGATCCGGTTTTGCTTCATTTGATGATGAAATGAGCCTATTACCTAGGTTATTGAGATAACCGTCTATTTCGGCATCATTTAGATAACTGGGATCTGCGCGAATTTGTCGCATAATCTCTAAACCGATCTGTCGTTCTTGTCGAGGAGTGATCGTGGTTTGTGAGATATCACCCAGATCTGGAAGATCGTCTTCTGCGAAAATATTTGCAGGAAAGAGTAGGGGTAATACTATAATCAGGTAGTAAAATTTCATGACAATTTGATGATTACTCACAAATCAAGTTCCCCTCTTTTGTGGGAGCATATTGCTGACCTGCTGACCTGCTGACCTGAAGAAAATGATTGAGTTTAACTTGACGGGTAGAATGTCATTGTAGAGCTGACTAACTTGATCGGTTGGGTTAACGCATAATCTAGAGATTGTCCTCGTAGTCCGATTGATATAGAAACGGTTATCCTGACCAGTGAGTTAATGACAAGTGGTTTACAAGTAACTTCGAGTACAGCAAAAAATTTTACTAAGCATCCGTTTAAAAGTTTCTATGTTTTTATTTAAAATTATCAGCCACCATTAGCCTCATTAACCTTTATGGTAGTAATTTACCTCAACTCAGGAAGACATAATTAATGTGTCTAATACCACTTAACTTTTGCTACCCTGCAGATTTTAGAAAGGTAATACAGCGTTAGGTTTAAACTGCAGGATAACATTACGAAAGTCATGCTGTATTCGTTGCATCGCTTCTGAAGTATCAGCTTCAAAGCGTAAAACTAAAACGGGGGTTGTATTCGAAGCGCGTATCAAACCAAATCCGTCCTTGTATTCGACTCTTAATCCATCAATGGTAACTATTCGTTCTGGGTTATCAAAGTGCGCATTTTTCTGAAGCTGTTCTATTAAGGCGTGATTTTCTCCTTCCTTTAGTTTGATTTGTAATTCCGGTGTATTAAGGGTATCTGGGAGAGCATGCAAGATAGCATTAATATTATTTTGCTTACTCAGCAACTCTAGTAATCTTGCTGCTGTATAAAGCGCATCGTCAAACCCATACCAGCGTTCCTTGAAAAAAATGTGACCGCTCATTTCTCCAGCTAGTAGTGCGCCAGTTTCTTTTAGCTTCCCTTTAATGAATGAATGGCCGGTTTTCCACATGATAGGTTTGCCCCCATGTTGCTCGATCCATTTTGCTAAATTGCGCGTGCATTTAACGTCGTAGATAATTTGTCCGCCTGGGTTTCGAGATAATACATCTGCAGCAAATAACATGAGTTGGCGATCAGGATAGATAATGCACCCATCTTTGGTTACCAAACCAAGCCGATCGCCATCACCGTCAAATGCAAAACCAATTTCTGCGTCGGTAGTAGCTAAAGCGTGAATGACATCCTGCAGATTTTTGGGTACTGATGGATCGGGATGATGATTGGGAAACGCCCCATCTACATCGCAAAATAACTCTATCACTTCACAACCTATATTCCGAAAGAGGGTCGGCGCAAAGGCTCCTGTTACCCCATTGCCACAATCGACAACGATTTTTATTGGGCGAGCTAATTTGACATCGCTGATAATGCGCTGTAAATAGGTTGGAGTAATATCGTGCGTTTTGTAGTTACCCTTACCATACATCAGGTTATTGTTCTCTATGCGAACACGTAATGCCTGAATTGTCTCAGCTGCTAGCGTCTCGCCACCTAAAACCATTTTTAGGCCATTGTAATCCGGAGGGTTATGACTGCCGGTGATCATTACGCCGCTATAGTTGCATAGCTCGTGTGCAGCGAAATAAAGGATCGGCGTGGGCACCATGCCCACATCGATGACTTGAATGCCGCTTTTTTGTAGCCCTGCTGCCAATGCTCGAGCAAGGGAGGGGCTAGATAGTCTGCCATCCCGTCCAATCGCAATAGAATTGAGTTTACGCTCACGCGCTTCAGAGCCAATGGCGTGACCAATCATTTCAACTACGTCGTTGGTTAGCGCGGTGTCTACGATACCTCGGATATCGTATGCTTTAAAAATTTCGTTTGGAACTTTATTCATGACGTAATAGCTTGATAGATTAGGATGTTAGAAGCAGATCAGAATAAAAATTATCTTTTGAAATTTACCATCAGCATCTCGATTGTTAATCGATCAGGAATATAATTTCCGTTTGATTCAATGATGGGCTGCTTTCGCCCCGCCTTTCAAGATATAGAGCGTACCGCAATAAGGGCATAGTGCTTCACCGGTGGCTTCAATAGGTAAGAATACACGTGGATGACCATTCCATAGTCGCATTGACGGTATTGGGCAATGCAAAGGTAAATCATCTTCAGTAATTTCAATTTGTCGTTGATTAAGGGTAGTTGGTTTATCCATGAAGTGCTCCATTAAACTAAGTCAAACATGATGTAGCCAATCGGTATGATTGGTTGCTTTACCGCTGACACAATCGAAAAACAAAGCTTGCAGTTGCTGAGTAATTGGGCCACGTTTGCCATTACCAATGATACGATTATCGAGTTCTCGAATTGGGGTGATCTCTGCTGCTGTTCCTGTAAAGAAAGCTTCATCCGCGCAGTAAACCTCATCTCTGGTAATGCGTTTCTCGATTACAGGAATATTCATTTCTTGTGCTAACTCGATTACTGAATTACGTGTGATACCTTCAAGGCAAGAAGTCAAATCTGGGGTGTAAAGCTTTTCCTGTTTGATGATAAAAATATTTTCTCCTGAGCCCTCAGCAACATATCCATCTACATCTAAGAGTAATGCTTCTTGATAACCATCCTGCGCAACTTCCTGGTGCGCTAAGATGGAATTGGTGTAGGTTGCTACTGATTTGGCACGACACATATTAATATTTACATGGTGACGGCAAAATGAAGAGGTTTTAACACGAATACCATTTTCTAAGCTATCTGGCCCTAAATAAGTACCCCATGGCCAAGCAGCAATTGCGACATGGACAGATAAGTTCTTGGCTGATAATCCCATTGCTTCTGCACCGTAAAAGACAATAGGCCGAATATAACCAGATTCAAGGTGATTTTGTTTCACTACTTCTTTTTGCGCTTGCATCAATGTAGCTTTGTCAAAAGGGATAGTCATTCTGAAGATATGCGCTGAATTAAACAGGCGATCAGTATGTTCAACTAAACGGAAAATAGCCGGTCCCCTGCTTGTTTGATAAGCACGTAGGCCTTCGAATACGCCCATTCCATAATGTAGAGTATGAGTAAGTACATGCGTGGTAGCATCTCGCCAAGGAATTATTTTTCCATCGTACCAGATTGCTCCATCGCGGTCTGCCATTGACATTAAAAGGCCCTCGATAAAAGTTCAAAAGCTACATTCTATCGTATTTTTCGGCAAGCAATGAAAGCTTGCTAATTACCTAGCAGTGCTGACTATAGAGAAATCATTTGGCTCATTCATTTATTATAAAAATCAAGAGAAATTCTAGTAAGACGAATGCCTAAGTAAAAAAGAAAGTAATAGATTTTGATTTAAAATGTAATATTTCTGATCAGTGAATACATGGGAAGTCAGTTAGCAATAAGGATTTACTTATTTTTATGGTTCTTTTGTTTGGCTGGGCTCTATATCTAAGAAGTATATGATTTAACGATGCGTAGTTATATTCCTTGGGGCCATGTTACCGCCTTGGTGATCTGGTTAACTGTTTTTGGCATAGCCTATTTATTTTTTGAGAATTTGCAAGCACCCAAAATTGCTGTGATTCAAGATGGCCTAGCGGACAGCGAAGTCATGATTTCTAGATCATGGGATGGGCATTATTATGTTCAGGGAGAAATCAATGGATATCCTATTGATTTTATGGTTGATACCGGGGCAAGTATGGTTTCTGTAAGCTATGAGTTAGCGCGCGAGGCGAATTTGCCAGCCGGTAGACCCGCAAGTTTTTCAGCTGCGGGCGGTAAATTTTTGGGTGAGATTGTATCGGGGCAAGATATCAAGGTGGGCGGTATTTTGGTAAAAGGACTAAGTGTAGGGATAGGTATGCAGGGAAAAGTAGGTCTGCTTGGGCAGAATTTCTTGCGTAGAGTTGAAGTTGTTCAGTCCGGGGATAAAATGATATTACGAGTTAGTATTGCTGATCAGACAAGAATTGAATGAATGGCAAATAGCAATTAAGGAAGTATCTGTATTGTTATTGATTTATCCAGCTTTATTCAAGATTAAATTAAAATATGTTCTTCTGTAACCTGTTATTTTATTGGAGATTTTATGTTTCAACATATAAAAGTGCCCCCTAATGGCGAAAAAATCCTTGTCAATAAGGATCTCTCGCTGATTGTGCCAGATTACCCAATTATTCCATTTATTGAGGGAGATGGAATAGGAATCGATATTACGCCTGTGATGATAAAAGTTGTGGATGCCGCAGTGAATAAAGTGTATGGCGATAGGCGAAAAATTTTCTGGATGGAGATTTATGCTGGAGAGAAATCAACCAGATTATATGGTGAGAATGTTTGGCTACCAGATGAAACATTACAGGCTGCAACTGAATATGTAGTTTCTATCAAAGGTCCTTTGACGACACCCGTAAGTGGAGGTATCCGCTCTATTAATGTTGCACTACGCCAATTGCTTGATTTATATGTTTGCTTGCGTCCTGTTCGTTATTTCGAAGGTGTGCCTAGTCCGGTAAAAAATCCAGAGAAAGTCGATATGGTTATTTTTCGTGAGAATTCAGAAGATATTTATGCAGGAATAGAATGGGAAGCAGAATCAGCATCTGCGAAGAAAGTAATCGATTTCTTGATAAAAGATATGCAAGTAAAGAGTATCCGCTTTCCTCAATCTTCTGGTATTGGTGTCAAACCTGTCTCAAGAGAGGGAACTGAGCGGTTAGTACGGAAGGCAATACAGTATGCGATCGATAATGAACGAAAATCGGTAACTTTGGTACATAAAGGTAACATTATGAAATTTACCGAGGGAGCTTTCAAGAATTGGGGCTATAACGTGGCCATGAAAGAATTCGGTGCTGAGTTGTTAAATGGAGGGCCGTGGATGAAATTGCCTGAGGATAAGGGAGGGATTGTAATAAAAGATGTTATCGCCGATGCTTTCCTACAGCAAATTTTATTGCGTCCTGATGAATATGATGTGATTGCTACCTTAAATTTAAATGGTGATTACATTTCTGATGCTTTAGCCGCGCAGGTAGGGGGAATTGGTATTGCCCCCGGGGCAAATTTAAGTAATTCAGTTGCGATGTTTGAGGCTACGCATGGAACTGCTCCTAAATATGCAGGCAAAGATCAGGTCAATCCTGGATCAATTATTCTTTCAGCTGAAATGATGTTAAGGCATATCGGCTGGAATGAAGCTGCAGATATGATTATTAAGGCGATGGAAAGAACTGTCCAAGATAAAATTGTAACTTATGATTTTGCGAGACAAATGCATGGAGCAACTGAAGTGACATGCTCTGGATTTGGAAATGCAATGATAGCAAGAATGGGCTAGATGTAGTGCGATCCAGTAAATTATATTTAATTTACTATATTCAGACGACTGCTCATCGCCAGCACAAAACTGGCGATGAGTATTTAGGATAACTAAAAGCAATTAGCTAGTTTTTGTACTGCTAACTACTTCTTTAAAAGAATGACCTATGAGTGTTGCAATATCTTAGGCAGACTGAATGTTTGAAGCTTGCTTTCCTTTGGGCCCTTGAGTAACTTCAAAGCTCACTTTCTGGCCTTCCTTGAGAGTTTTAAAACCTGTCATATTGATCGCTGAGAAATGAGCGAATAAATCTTCGCTACCATCATCAGGAGTTATAAAACCGAACCCTTTGGAGTCATTGAACCATTTTACTGTACCTGTTGCCATTTTTACTTCCTATTAAAAAAACTGGGCCGGAAACCCTAATACTATTTGAATTTCAAGACCGCAAACGGCTCTAACCAGTACTGCAGAAAACTTGAAGCCAAACGCCAGTTGCTGTTTTACGCAAATTTTTGACTTAAGTCAAGATGTCGTGTGAATTTTATCGTATAAATTTTAAGCTGGTTTTTGGATAAAGATAGAAAGATTTGTTTTAAGGCGCTTGAAAATTTTGTCGGAATCGTCAAATATGATAAAAATAAAAACTAAAAAAGAAATTATTTGATTTTTTGCTCGCGCTTTTCTTTTTTAAATTAAGTAGGTGAATCATGGTGACAAAAGATCGTGAGAGTGGAGTGCTAGAAGAAAATAAAAATAAGATTAAATTACCTCCCCTGTACAAAGTTATGTTATTAAATGATGATTTTACTCCGATGGATTTTGTAGTGATTGTGTTGCAAACATTCTTTTTTATGAGTCAAGAAAAGGCAACTCAAGTTATGCTTAAGATTCATACTGAAGGAGTTGGTATTTGCGGTATTTATCCCAATGATATTGCAATGACTAAAGTCCAACAGGTAAATAAATTTTCTAGACAGAATCAGCACCCATTAATGTGTGTTATGGAGAAAAACTGACATGATCGCACAAGAGTTAGAAGTAAGCTTACATATGGCATTCGTCGAGTCACGCCAGAAGCGCCATGAATTCATCACGGTAGAACATTTATTGCTCGCCTTGCTTGATAATCCTAGTGCTTCAGAAGTGTTGACTGCTTGCGCGATTGATATCGAGGATTTGCGAACTTTACTTCAGGATCATATTAATCGCCATACACCTATTGTAAGCGGGAGTGGAGAAGTAGACACTCAACCTACCCTTGGTTTTCAGCGTGTAATCCAACGCGCAATATTGCATGTTCAATCATCTGGGAAAAAGGAAGTTACCGGAGCTAATGTTTTGGTAGCGATTTTCGGTGAAAAAGATTCTCACGCAGTTTATTTCCTGCAGCAGAAGGGCGTAACACGATTGGATGTGGTGAACTATATTTCGCATAAGATTTGTAAGGTATCACAAAATAATGATCATAAGATTGAAGATGAAAATGATAACGAACAGCAACAGAATTCAGCCAATACGCTTGAGAGCTATACCATTAATCTCAACAATTTAGCACTTACGAATCGGATTGATCCTCTGATTGGGCGTGAAAAAGAAGTTGAACGTGTTATACAGATTTTATGTCGTCGCAGAAAGAACAATCCTTTACTGGTGGGCGAAGCTGGTGTGGGTAAAACAGCCATCGCAGAAGGGTTGGCTAGAAGAATTACTGAAGGAGAGGTGCCAGGGGTACTAGCATATCATCAGGTTTATGCTCTAGATATGGGTGCATTGTTAGCAGGCACAAAGTATCGGGGCGATTTTGAGCAGCGTTTCAAAGCAGTATTAAAACATTTGGTTGATAATCCAAAGGCTATTCTGTTTATAGATGAAATTCATACTTTAATCGGTGCAGGAGCTGCATCTGGCGGCACATTAGATGCTTCTAATTTGCTAAAGCCCATGTTAAGTGCGGGTCGCCTAAAATGTATTGGTGCTACCACTTATAACGAATACCGAGGAATTTTTGAAAAAGATCATGCATTATCGCGACGCTTTCAGAAGATTGAAGTTTCTGAACCAAGTATCGAGGAGACAGTGGCTATTTTACGCGGTCTGAAATCTCGTTATGAAAAGCATCATAATGTCAAATATACTGCAGGAGCGCTAACAGCTGCCGCGGAATTGTCAGCTCGCTTCATTGGTGATCGACATTTGCCGGATAAAGCAATTGATGTGATTGACGAAGCAGGTGCAGCACAACGTATTTTACCGAAATCAAAACAGCGCAGAATTATCGGTAAGCATGAGATCGAAGATATTATTGCCAAGATTGCTCGCATACCTCCACAAAGTATTTCAACCGATGATCGTAACAAACTGAAAACGCTCGACCGTGATCTGAAATCTATAGTTTTCGGGCAAGATGCGGCCATTGATGCGCTTACAGCAGCTATAAAAATGTCTAGAAGCGGCTTGGGAAATCCGCAGAAGCCTATTGGCTCATTTCTTTTTTCTGGCCCAACGGGTGTAGGAAAAACTGAAGTGGCGCGTCAGCTTGCCTATATTCTGGGTGTGCCTTTGCATCGTTTTGATATGTCTGAGTATATGGAACGCCATGCAGTCTCGAGACTGATTGGCGCCCCTCCTGGCTATGTCGGTTTTGAGCAAGGAGGATTGCTTACTGAAACGATTACTAAGCAACCTCATGCAGTTTTGTTGCTTGATGAAATAGAAAAAGCGCACCCAGATATATTCAATGTTCTGCTCCAAGTAATGGATCACGGTACGTTGACAGATAATAACGGACGCAAGGCAGATTTCCGCAATGTGATTATCATTATGACGACAAATGCTGGAGCTGATTCGTTGACCAAATCTACTATCGGATTTGCCAAATCTGCCAGAACAGGGGATGAAATGACGGAAATTAAACGCTTGTTTACTCCTGAATTTCGTAACCGATTAGATACAATCATTTCTTTTGCGCCATTGAGTAAAGAAATCATTTTACGTGTTACTGATAAGTTTTTAATGCAGCTTGAGACGCAATTACATGAGAAAAAGGTAGAAACCGTCTTCACTGATAATTTGCGTAACTACCTAGCTGAACACGGCTTTGATCCACTGATGGGTGCACGCCCAATGGCACGCCTTATTCAGGACATGATACGTAGCGCGTTAGCAGATGAATTGCTTTTTGGACGACTTTGCAATGGGGGTAAAGTAACGGTAGATATCAGTAGTGATGAAAAAGTGATACTTCAATTCGAAGAAGATAAAGTTGACGCTCTTTGAATGGAGAATTTCATGAGTGAAGTTAAAGTATTTTACTCTGAGTATATAAAGAAAGAGTAAAATTTAATTTACTTTCCTCGCTGCCATTATGCTGATTTTTATTTAAATCTTAGGCTGTCTTTTAAGGTGTTTGCTTGAGGATTTGCAAATACTTTCTGGTGTGCTCAAGACTTTATGATCTTCTTTTCTAGTAGTTTTACTTGATGAGCACTCATTATCTGTGTGGCTTTGCTTTATATGCTGTTACCATTCTAAATGGTAGAATGTATTATTTTAAATATCTAAATTTTTCAAAGAGTAAATGCTGTCATGTTTTCCTATAAAAAAACAATAGAAAGTGTCGATCCAGATTTGTGGCAAGCAATTAAAGGTGAAATGCAGCGACAGGAAGATCATATTGAATTGATTGCTTCTGAGAATTATGCAAGTCCCGCAGTTCTCCAAGCACAAGGATCAGTTCTTACTAATAAATATGCAGAGGGATATCCCGGCAAACGTTATTATGGTGGTTGCAAGTATGTTGATAAAGTGGAGCAGCTTGCTATTGATCGTTTAAAAGTGTTATTTAATGCTGAATATGTTAATGTGCAACCCCATTCCGGTTCTCAGGCTAATGCGGCAGTATATTTATCTGCATTAAAACCTGGTGATACGTTGTTAGGAATGTCTCTTGCACATGGCGGACATCTCACTCACGGTGCTTCAGTTAATCTTAGTGGTAAGATTTTCAATTCTGTGACTTATGGACTTGATCCTGAAACTGAAGAAATTAACTACCAAGAAGTGGAACGATTGGCGCATGAACATCGACCAAAGATGATTGTTGCTGGTGCTTCTTCATATGCAAGAATAATTAATTGGAAGCATTTTCGTAAAATAGCTGATGAGGTTGGCGCCTATTTATTTGTAGATATGGCTCATTATGCGGGATTAATCGCTGCGGGCTTCTATCCTAATCCAGTGGGGATTGCTGATTTTGTTACCAGTACTACCCATAAAACACTGCGCGGTCCTCGAGGTGGCGTTATTATGGCCAAGCAGGAGTATGAGAAATCGCTTAATTCGGCAGTTTTTCCTCAAATTCAGGGTGGCCCACTTATGCATGTCATAGCGGCCAAGGCAGTTGCTTTTAAAGAAGCGGCGAGTAAGGAATTCAAAGATTATCAGGAACAGGTTATTGAGAATGCACGGGTTATGGCAAAGGTCTTACAAAATCGTGGTTTGCGTATAGTTTCTGGGCAAACTGATTGCCATATGTTTTTAGTCGATCTTCGCGCTAAAAATTTAACAGGTAAGGAAGCTGAAGAAGCCTTGGAAATCGCCCATATTACTGTCAACAAGAACGCTATTCCAAACGATCCTCAGAAGCCCTTTATAACTAGCGGCATACGACTGGGTACTCCGGCAGTAACAACACGTGGTTTCAAAGAAATTGAAGCGGAGCAATTAGCAAACTTAATTGCGGATGTATTGGATTCCCCGAATGATTCAACGGTTCTGACTCGTGTTGCGCAAGAAGCGCAGATGCTGTGCGCAAAATATCCAGTCTACGTAAATTAATGTATTTAAGTAGTTAGGCATCTTTTGGCTGCTGCCTAAAGATGTCTTTATAGATTTGTTTTGAGATAGTAAAAAGCTAATTAGTTAATTAGCTTAACTGATATTAAATAATGAGATGTCCTTTCTGTAACGCTGAAGATACCAGCGTAATTAATTCACGCGTCAGTGAAGAGGGGGATCGTGTTCGTCGACGCCGACATTGTACAGCTTGTGGCAAACGTTTTACTACCTATGAAACAGTAGAACTACGTTTGCCACAAGTAGTTAAGCAAAATGGCACTCGTGCAGAATTCAGTCGGAACAAGCTTCTTACTGGGTTCATGCGTGCGCTGCATAAGCGTCCAGTTCCAACTGAACATGTGGATGCTGCCATTGATCGTATTGTTCAGAAGTTGCTGAGTTCAGGCGCAAGGGAAATATCTTCACGTAGTATTGGCGAGTTAGTGATGCAGGAGCTTTATAAGCTCGATAAAGTGGCTTATATACGCTTTGCCTCTGTGTACAAGAGTTTTCAGGATGTTGGTGATTTTCAGGATGTCATCAAAGAAGTTCAGAACCAACACTAAAATTGATTCTTAAGAAACTCCAATCCAGTGCTCCAATAACGACCAGGATCGTCAGTTTAAAGTAGTGTGTGCATTCAGGATCTATTTGTGCTCGGAGATTCCCCAATTTTTTCCTCAACTGATTATGCCTTTATGGCTCAAGCATTAAAGCTTGCAGAAAAAGGTTTATACACAACCAGTCCAAATCCCCGGGTAGGTTGTGTCATTGTTAAAAATAATCGAGTAATAGGCAGTGGCTGGCATGAACGTGCTGGCCAACCGCATGCTGAAATCAATGCACTTTATGCTACGGATGGTACAGCCGAAAATGCTACCGTTTATGTAACATTGGAGCCATGCAGCCATTATGGGCGTACCCCCCCTTGTGCACAGGCGCTAATCAATGCGGGTGTGGCGAAGGTCGTTATCGCGATGTTGGATCCGAATCCTTTGGTAGCAGGAAGTGGTGCAGCAATGTTAAGGCAGACAGGCATCATGGTGCAATCCGGTTTGTTGGAGGAACAAGCAAGGGCACTTAATATTGGCTTTGTTTCTCGCATGGTTCGCCATCGGCCGTGGGTAAGATTAAAAATAGCTGCGAGTCTAGATGGAAAGATTGCATTGGAGAATGGTGAAAGCCAATGGATTACTAGCAAGGCAGCTCGTTTGGACGGGCATCGATTACGTGCTCTTTCTTGTGCAATCTTAACAGGTGTGGGCACAGTAAAAAAGGATGATCCACAATTAACAGTCCGCCATGTTGAGACTTCCCGACAACCACTGCGTGTAGTCATTGATAGCCGACTCGAGATATCAACTAATGCAAAGCTGTTACATGGAGGAAAGGTATTGATTTTCTCTGCTGTGCAAGATGAGAACAGAAAAAAGTCGCTGGAAGAAAAGGGAGCGAAAGTAATCATTATGCCGGGAGTTGGCGGCAAAGTGAATCTGATTCAGCTAATGGCTAAATTAGCAGATTTTGAGATCAACGAAGTGCTCGTGGAAGCAGGGAGTACTTTGGCTGGCGCGCTGGTGCAAGAAGGATTAGTGGATGAGTTAATCATCTATCTTGCACCTTGTCTGCTTGGTGATAAAGCACAGGGCATGTTGAATTTACCGATACTGACCAAGCTATCCGATAAGCGTAAGCTTGAATTAACTGATTTTCGTATGATTGGACAAGATATTCGGGTAACTGCAAAATTCTCCAGTCTTGAGCAATATGATTAAATTTTAAACTGGCTTCTTAGCAAGCTTACGTTGCAGGGTTCTGCGATGCATATTCAAAATTCTTGCGGTAACGGAAATATTATTATTATTTTCAGTCAGGATACGATGGATATATTCCCATTCCAGACGTCCAACTGATAACGGATGCAAGCTTATCGGTGCCTCAGTATCACCGCTGGTACGCTCAAAAGCTGCCATAATGTCATTAACATCAACTGGCTTGGCTAGATAATGGGTAGCACCAAGCTTGATCGCTTCAACTGCGGTTGCAATACTAGCATAACCGGTCAACATGACGATCCGAGTTCCAGGATCTAGTTTCTTTATTTTATCAACGAGTATTAATCCAGACTCATCCGATAGTTTGAGGTCGATAATCGCGTATTCAGGCATGATGGATTCGACTTTTTCCAAGGCAGATGCAATGGAGTGTGTGTAGGTGACATCAAATCCTCGTTTGGTCATTGCCTTAGCTAGCACATCACAGAAAACTGGATCGTCGTCGACAATGAGTAAACTTGGATGCTCAATGGGCCCGGTCATAAAATTTACCTCTTTGTGCTGACTTAGTGGAAGAGCAGTTAAGTAATTCTAGGAATCAGGGGAAGCGTGACATGGATGCAAGCGCCACCTTCCGGATGATTAAACAAGCGTACATTACCACCGAAACGTTCAATATTTGCGTTGGCGAGAAACAAACCAATCCCAAACCCTTGACCGGACGCCTTGTTGGTAAAAAATGCCTCCCCTGCGCGTTGAGCTGCTTCTCCAGTCAAACCTTCCCCGTCATCATGGATTTCTAGATTCAGAGTATGCTGATCCCAATTGCTTTTAATTCTGACTTGATCAGTTGAGGCGTCTGCAGCATTGTTCAGTAAATTCAGGATGGACTGATTCAGTAATTGCGTATTCATGATAAGGGGAGCAGGTTGGACCCCATGCCATTGATAACTGAATTTGGTCGAAGGGCGAATGAGTTGCCATTTATCAAGTACCTGTTTTAGAAAATAATCAACCGACTGACTATTTCCGTCTTCTGTTCGTGCTTGCCCCGCTTTAGCGAGTAGCTGCGTCAGGGTTTGCTTGCAATGAGTAATTTGATTGCGCAAGATACGGATATTATTCTGGAATTCTTCGTTCTGAAGATATTCTTGCTGCAGCTCTCCAGCAATGACCGCCATCGTTGAGAGGGGGGTGCCCAGTTCATGTGCTGCGCCCGCAGCCAGCGTGCCTAGCGCAATGATTTGTTCGTTGCGTAATGCTTGCTCTCGTGCCTGAGCGAGATTCTTGTCACGATCGCGAATGGAAATACTCATTTTGACAACGAACCAAGCAATCAAGAGAGTACTTAACACAAAAGTCAACCACATACCTGAAATATGGAGATTGAACTCCATCAGATGCGTGCTATGATCGCCCGAGTGGTCATGGGGCAATGGGATATATTCAAACAGAAGAATGGTATAACAAGTAATCGTGATTCCTGCGATCGCCCAAGTATAACGCCATGGCAGAATGGCTGCGGCAATGGTAAGGGGCAGCAGGTAGAGCGAGATAAAAGGGTTAGTTGAGCCGCCAGTGAAATAGAGTAATGCGGTTAAAGCAAAAATATCAACTAGCAATTGGGCAAAAAACTCAAGATTCGAAACGGGAAAGGTATGATGGAGCCGAACCCAGGTAAAAAAATTGAGGATGGTGAGTATTACCACTACGATGATCATCTTTTCCCACGGCACATCTAATTCAATGATTGAATATACCAGAGCAAATAGGATGCATTGCGCGACAATTGCGATACTTCTTAAAAGAAATAGTCTTTGCAAGTTCTTGCTAAGCGGTGACTGATGAAGAATATTAAACATTAAAATGACTCATCTGGAATTTCTTTTTGATACAACATTAGCGCAAATTAAAAATTTAGGCTATGTGACAAATTGTCACACCTTATTCCATTTTCTAAATCAAACCTGACTTTGTCGGCTTCTCCGCCGTATTATTTATACTGTCTGCGGCTCGCTCTTGCGTCATGTTTGATTTGGAAATGAAATTAGACTATCCGGGTCGTGAAATGCTCAAAAATTTTGATAAAAGAATGCGCTATGGTTAATGCTTTTTTTAGGACTTTTGTCAATGAGGATTGGCTAGAGACTTCATTAGCTTCTCGTGTATTCCGCCAAAACCACCGTTACTCATAATGAGGACATGATCAGCAGGGCGAGCAGTAGCCACAATGGCGTTGATTAACTGGGTCATCTCATAATGCACACTGGCTTTTTTCCCCAAGGGGCTGAGAGCTGTCTGTAAATCCCACTCTGACTGATTGGTATAACAAAAAATTTGGTCTGCTATTTCAAGGCTTGCTGCCAAACTGTCTTTCCAAATGCCCATTTTCATCGTGTTGGAGCGTGGTTCTAAGACAGCGATAATCCGCGCATTGCTTACTTTATGGCGCAAACCATTTAAGGTCGTTTTAATCGCAGTAGGGTGATGCGCAAAATCGTCATATACTGTGATGCCATTAACTACGCCACGTATTTCCATTCGTCGTTTGACATTCTTGAACTGTGATAAGGCGGCAATGGCAATATCAGGAGGAATGCCAGCATGACGAGCTGCTGCAATGGCGGCCAGTGCGTTCATGCGATTATGTTCTCCCAATAAATCCCATTGCAGTATTCCATAAGATTTCTCTTGGTAAACAATTTCGATATTTTGCTCAGTCAAGGTTTTGGCGCACCACCCCTCGTCAACACCAAATTTCTCAATAGGTGTCCAGCAACCTTGGGCAAGTACCTGCTGCAAGCTTTTTTCGAGACCATTGGAAACAATTAATCCATCGCCAGGAATGGTTCTTACAAAATGATGAAATTGTCGTTGAATTGCGGCTAGATCAGGAAAGACATCAGCATGATCAAATTCAAGATTATTTAATACTGCAGTTCTGGGATGATAATGGATAAATTTGGAGCGCTTGTCGAAAAAGGCCGTATCGTATTCATCAGCCTCTATTACAAAAAATGAAGAGGATTCTTGCCAATCTGGATGATGCCTACTTTCTGCGCCTAATCGTGCAGAGATTCCAAAATTTTCTGGTATGCCGCCAATGAGAAAGCCTGGGGCTAGCCCACCATATTCCAATATCCATGCTAGCATCGAACTCGTCGTTGTTTTCCCGTGAGTGCCTGCCACCGCTAGCACCCATTTGTTTCTCAAAATATGTTCCGAAAGCCATTGGGGGCCGGAGGTGTAAGGCAAATTCCTGTTTAAGATTTCCTCCATTAAGGGATTGCCACGTGAAATGGCATTACCGATCACAAACAGGTCTGGCTTCAGTTGTATCTGCTGGGGAGCGTAATCCTCAATCAATTCGATTCCCTGAGAAATCAGTTGAGTGCTCATGGGTGGGTAGACGTTGGCATCACAACCTGTGACTCTATAACCAGACGCGCGCGCCAGTACAGCAAGGCCGCCCATGAATGTACCGCAAATACCGAGGATATGAATATGCACCGTATACCTTCTTGAAGAAAAATTGACGAATTGACTTGTTTGAATGACTAGTTTATTACTTTGAAGCTTAAATTATACTTGTTAAGCTTAACAGGAAGATTTTAGTGGATTACTTTCTAACAGCTAAAAGCATTTTTATAAAATAAACTTTTGAAAGTAATGAGCTATCAGCTAGATCCTCAACACTAACTGAGTGCTGATTATTCATCATCCTATGCAATTATCAGTTTATCGTGGGCGCTTTGCTCCATCACCGACAGGTTCCTTGCATTTGGGTTCATTAGTGACTGCAGTAGCAAGTTATCTTGAAGCAAGAATTCATAATGGTGAATGGCTGGTCAGGATTGAAGATGTGGATTCAACGCGTGTTATTCCTGATTCATCCCGGCAAATATTGCATGCGCTTGAATCTCTTGGAATGGATTGGGATGGTGAAGTTGTCTATCAAAGTCAGCGTCATACTGCTTATCAAACCACACTGACTAAGCTTAATAAAAATGGATTAATTTATCCTTGTGCTTGTTCGCGCAGAGAAATTGCTGATTCCGCCATGAGAGGTGTGGAAGGTCCTGTTTATTCCGGAAGTTGTCGTAATGGTCTGCCTAGCAATCATGCTGATCGTCCCCATGCGCTGCGAGTCAAAACCGAAAACAGCCAGATTGAATTTGTAGATAATTTGCAAGGAAAGGTTCATCAATGTGTAGAAAGTGAAATCGGTGATTTTGTTTTGCGTCGGGCCGATGGTATTTATACCTATCAATTAGCCGTAGTGGTGGATGATGCCTGGCAGGGGATTACTCATGTCGTGCGGGGTGCTGATTTACTTCATTCAACTCCGCGTCAGATTTATCTACAGAAGCTGCTAGGCTATAAAACTCCTGCCTATCTACATTTGCCCGTTGTAGTGAATAAGCAAGGAGAAAAGCTGAGTAAGCAAACACAGGCGGCACCCATTGATCTAACTAAACCACTCCCTCAACTGGTTGCAACACTTCGTTTTCTTGGCCAGAATCCACCTGATGAGTTAGTTGAGGGCGATATAAATTCCTTCTGGCAATGGGCGCTAGCTCATTGGCAAGCAGAAAAAATACCTAAAGGAAGCCATTTTATTAATGAACCGTGAATGATCATTCTAAATATACCATGGTTATGGCTTTTTCATGCTACGCTAGGTATGCTTCTTGCTCTAATGTAGGTAATAGCATCATTTCAGGAAAATAAGGAGAATATGTGGCTTTTCTGCCATTTTATATACCTGCTCGCAAACAGTTAAAGATAGTCATTGTAGGTGGAGGTTATGCCGGAATCGCTGCACTGACAACGCTCGTGCAATATATGCCAGATGCAGAAATCACGATTATTGATCCGCGGATGCATCATCTCAAGATCACACATCTTCAAGAAACGTTCCGTTATCCTTTATCTGATTTTCTCGTGCCCTTTACAGCGCTTGGGCAACGATTTGGCTGTCGCCATGTTTGTGCTGAACTCATGCCCGATGAAGTAACGCTGCAGCAATGGCAGAATGATAAATGCATAACATTTGATGATCATTCATTGCCATTTGATTATCTGTTGATTGCAACTGGAGCACCCGCAAAAGGTTTAGTCAATCATGATTCAGACTACATACTGGATTTGAATGATTTTATGGAAACTGCCGGTTCAGAATTGCTAAGCAAACTTCTGACTGGGCAAGGTGACAGGAAAGACCCTATTTCTGTGATTGGAGGAGGTGCCACTGGTATACAGTTTCTGTTTGAGATTGTGCATTTTCTTCAACGCCACAAATTTGAAAACAAACTACGCTTGATTGAAAGTGGAGAGCGGGTGCTTAGACAGTTTCCTGATAGGTTTGCTCACTATGTGCAATCGAGTATGACCGAGCTTGAAATCGATTTTTGTCCAGATACCTATTTCCGCGGACAGCAGGAGAACATCATACTGTTGGAAGAAAAGAATACTGGCAGACGCTATGAGCTTCCTTCCAGTCTATCTCTATTATTTGCTGGCAAGCAGCAGGGTAACCAGTTTACTGCAAATGCCTTTGGACAAGTGATTGTGAATCATCGGGTATTACCGCATATTTTCGTTGCGGGTGATTGCTCTCATTATCAATCTTTTGGCTCTAACGCGTTGACCGCACAATCAGCGGTGCGTAAAGGAAAGCTTGCAGCACGTAATATTTTGCGACATTCAGGATTGCTCAAAATACTTGAACCTTATATGCATCATGATATAGGCTATGTAGTCAGCCTTGGATCGACAGATGCAGTTGGCTGGTTGGCGGTGGAGAATAATGTGGTAACTGGTATTGCAGCTTCGGTTATTAAAGAAATTGTAGAGGCACAATATGATTTGCTTTTGACAGGAATAGATACTTATCTGATTTGAGATATCAATAACAATAAGCAGGAGGCTGGGCTATGTTTAATTTGTCTAGCGATAAGGCGGTCGTGGGGAGGGCAAGCATAATAATTGAGAAGCCTGAGGAGCATATTTTCAATTTTATCGGTACTGAGCTGCTTGCTAATTACCCAAGGTGGTCGCCGGAAGTGCATGAGTTGGAGAAACTGACCGAGGGTCCGCTAGGATTGGGAACTATATGTCGGCAGGTCCGTGTTGATCAAGGAAATCGCTCAGAATCTACCTTTAGAATTATTACCTTTGAACCTCATATACATATTTGTTTCGACGGCGTATCTAATTCTTTCCGTTGCGATTATTTATTGGAGCCAGCCGATCCAGCAGCTACGCAAATCACGTTTACTTTCGAGTTGCTTAGCCTCGAGCTGCATATGAGACCGTTTGAGAAGCTTATACATATAGCCATCCAGGATGGTGCTGAAAGAACAGTCAGAAACATCAAGCATCTAATAGAAGCTGACTCGTTTTAATTAACCTTGTGACCTGCCAAGCTATAAAAATTTTGGAGAAAAATTGGACTTTATCGTTGAGAAAGACTTTGGGTTGATTCCAACAGTATTATCCAAAATTCTTGATTCATGTGTTAATGGCATCACATTGGCTGGCCCTGATCTAGAGGATTTATCCCCTGGTTTATGTCTATAAAGCGTTTAAGAAAATAAGAGGTTATAGCCAAGAAGAAACAATATGGAAAAATTGTCGTTTACGGCAGAGCACTAATCGTGACCAGGAAGAGCGATATCAGTTGAAAGAAACCATTGAAAATAAACAACCTATTGAAATCACGCTCAGAAATTACAGAAAAAATAGCGAAATGTTTTACAACTATTTGACCTTCACTCCTCTGTTTGATGCTCACGGCAATATCCTTTACTATCTGAGCGTACAATACGACGTGACGCAACAGCGACGCGCTGAGGAAGAGATCAAGCGATTAACTGAGAAGCTCGCTACAATAAGAAAATAATTAATATATATGGTGGGTTCTGCTGGAAAAACTGATCCTAAAAAGGTATCATTCAAGGCTGTCTGATGTGTAGCATTACCCAGCATCAACTATCCCTGCATGTGATGCAGTCAGTGATCGGAAGCGTGGCAGAGTGGTCGATTGCACCGGTCTTGAAAACCGGCAACGGGCAACCGTTCGTGAGTTCGAATCTCACCGCTTCCGCCATGAGTTTGATATAATTAATTGAAATTAAATAGTAATTATAATTTAATCAGATTCTACGCAGCTTTTTACGCATCTTTTAGTGCTGGATAGGAGCGGACGCTACCGGATAAACGCGGTGTAAGTGCTACAATCAAGCATAAAATTGGAACAACCCTGCCACTTTGAGCTTTTTAGTTAAAAATACTTATTTGTACTAAAAACTGCATTAATAATCCAATCCCAGCCAATTATACTTTCTGTCAACCACGCGGTTATGAAAGTATTTTTTCGCAGTTCATCCCAAAGATGTTCCTGCGGATTCAATTCAGATGAATTCGATAGGGGAATAATAAACGGATGTCCTCAAGCAAATGGAAATCCTTGTTTTTATGCCAGCTGGCGCCATCAAGGATCATAACGATACTATCACCAGGGTAACGGTTGGCAATCTCATTGATGAAAATCTGTATGCAATTGCTGTTGATAGGGGCAACACCAGGCTATTGAAGGCTCCATTGAGGGAGCTGACTGCGCCGTAAGCATAAATATATGCTTACGTCACCATGGCACTCACCATCGGTCGATCTGGACGGCAGCGGCTCCATCAGCATCACCTGAAACTCATGCGATTAATTGACAACATATTGCGTTAATTGCCCAGGCGCTGGCTAAGCTCCCGGAACGTACCAAGCGGATGTTTGAGCTTTATGAGATAGAAGGGTATAGCCATCGGATGATTGCCGATGAATTAGCTATTTCGACTTCATTAGTATATATCCTCATACATGAAGCTATGAATCATTGCAGAAACGCTCCCCAACCATGTACTAAGGAATAGAAATAATTGTTATTGTTTTATTCATTTCGCTTATTAAAATGATCCATCAATCGATTATTTTTAATAGCTTAAGCCGCAACTATCTGAGCCAGGTGTTAAGGTATCGGCGGTCCTATTTTCCAGGGTTAGTGAGCAAAAATACTTTGTTGAGCTGCTCTCTGGTGCGTTTAATGCCCCTATGCTGTTTTCTGGTTAGCCACGATTGTTGCTAATACAACAGGATTTCATATTTCCTTATCCTCGTTTTTTTCGATATATTTTCCCAGTAATAATCCTTGCAGAACAACAAAAGCCAGCATCAGACCCATAAAGCCGAACATCTTGAAATTAACCCAGGTTTCAGTAGAGTAGTTGTATGCTACGAAGAGATTGGCGGCACCCATTGATGCAAAAAATGCTGCCCAGCTAGTATTGAGGTGAACCCATATCTGCTCGGGTAGTTTGATCTGTTCTTTCATCATGGTACGGATCAAATTTTTCTTAAAAAACACTTGCGCCAAGAGCAATGCGATGGCAAACAGCCAGTAAAGCACTGACGGTTTCCATTTGATGAAAGTCTCGTCTTGCAGGATTAATGTTGCACTGCCGAAAATGACAATGATCACGAGACTTATCCATAATATGTTGTCGACTTTATGATGACGGAACCATACCCAGCCGATTTGCGCAAAAGTGGCGGCAATGGCTACTGCAGTTGCAGCGTAAATGCCATAAACTTTAAAAGTAATAAAAAAAAGGATTACTGGAAAGAGATCAAAAAGAAACTTCATAAAATGGTGTCAGTAGTGTAGTTGGAGAAGTTATTATCGCAGTAATTATGCTTGAGTTGTTATGTCTCATCGCTATTCTGGTCAAGCTTGAGTAATGCAGGATTAATACAACAGCGCAAATTTGGTTTCGTGCTGTTAAGAGATAAAAGATGTATGCATTTGTATTATCCTATTTTCCTCAGTTGCAGTCTCTTATTCCACTTCTAAATCAAACCTGATAATCCTCTAGCCAGCCTCCTCGCAGCCAGTTGTTAGACTGGTTTTACTGGAATGTTAATCAAGAGCAATTGAATCAAATTTGTTTTTACCGATGCAAGATAATTTCCAGCACAAATTTACTACCGATATAAGCAAGCAGAAGAATGATAAAACCGGTTAAAGTCCAACGTATAGCAGTACGTCCACGCCAGCCATAAAAATGCCTGCCTATAAGCAGGGCTGCAAATACTCCCCAAGAGATAAAACTGAAAAGTGTTTTGTGTGAAAATGTTACGGATTGGCCAAAAACTTCTTGTGAGAATATTATGCCGCTAAGAAGTGTCAAAGTAAGGAGTATGAAACCTGCCCAGATAATGCGAAACAGCATTTTTTCCATAACGAGAAGGGGTGGGAGATTCATCAATACCCGTGACATGGCAGGATGGTGAAGGCGATACTCCAATATCGTCATGAGGATCGCATGGAGTGCTGCGATAGTAAACAGACTATAGGCAAGCAGAGCGACCAGCAGATGTGCTTTAAATGCAGGTAATTCAGTGTTGGCAAGGGGGCGCAGTGAAGGAAGCGCCAAGGGCAATAATACTGCTATTGCTGCCACAATGGCGATCGGTGCAATCAAATTCTGTAATTCACGCAGCCGTGAAAAGAAACCTGAGAACCAGTAAATCAAGGCAGTCAGCCATACAATCGATGAGATTGCATTACCCACACCAAAACTGAGTCCAGTATTTATAAAAATAGTTTGATAAAGTATAAGACCATGAAGTGTAAGCGGGGCAAGCATGATGAAATGCTCTCCCTTGGCAATTGATGAGGTACTTACTTCAGCACTGGGTGAGATGGGTTGATTCTTCCAGCGGGTGGGCCAGAAATACCATCCAACTAATGTATAAAACAAAAAAGCTGAAATATAAACTAGAATGCTGAGCATTTATAAAACAGATCTAAAAACTGATTTATTCAGTCTACCTTGCACTTGTATAAATTCAAAGCGTTATTATTAGAATTTGAGAAATTATCATTTTATGGTGCTATGTGATTAGCATCAATTTTTTGAGGAATAAATATGTTTGATAATCTGACGAGTCGACTTTCTGGTGTTATCAAAACGCTGCGTGGAGAAGCGAGATTAACTGAGAGTAACATACAGGAAGCAATGCGTGAAGTGCGCATGGCGTTACTTGAAGCTGATGTTGCTTTACCTGTTATCAAGGATTTTATCGAGCGGGTAAAACAAAAAGCGATCGGTCGGGAGGTAATAGAAAGTCTTTCTCCTGGACAGGCATTAGTAGGAGTTGTTCATCAAGAGCTCATGACCATCATGGGAGGGGAAAAAGCGGATCTCAACCTCAACACTGTACCGCCTGCTGTTATTCTCATGGCAGGGTTGCAAGGTGCGGGAAAAACCACGTCTAGTGGAAAATTAGCTAAATGGCTGATAGATAATAAAAAGAAAAAAGTAATGCTGGTATCTTGTGATATTTATCGACCTGCTGCTATTGATCAGTTAGAGCTGCTATCCAGTCAAGTTGGTGCTGACTTTTTCCCAGTAAAAGCAGGTCAACAGCCAGCGGAAATCTGTACTGCTGCGCTGGATTATTCTCGCAAACATCATCATGACGTAATGATCGTCGATACTGCAGGTCGCCTCGGTATTGATCAAGCAATGATGGACGAGATTACTGAACTTGAGGCTCTGCTGAAACCAATTGAGACACTTTTTGTCGTCGATGCAATGCAAGGGCAAGATGCTGTCAATACGGCAAAGGCATTTGCTGATGCGCTTCCTTTGACGGGTGTTATCTTAACCAAGCTGGATGGAGATGCACGGGGAGGAGCAGCCTTATCGGTGCGGCATGTGACGGGTAAACCAATCAAGTTTACCGGGGTAGCTGAGAAATTGACTGGACTGGAGCCTTTTTATCCTGACCGGATGGCTTCTCGTGTCCTGGGCATGGGCGATGTATTGGGGCTGATTGAAGAAGCGCAGCGTAGCGCAGATCAGAAAGAAGCTGAAAAGCTGATGAAAAAAATGAAATCAGGCAAGGGGTTCGATCTTGATGATTTCAAAATGCAATTCCAGCAGATGAAAAAAATGGGCGGAATGAGTGCAATGTTGGAAAAACTGCCGCATCAATTGACGCAAGCAGCCCAGAATATGAAGGTAGACGATAAAATAATTAATCGCACTGAAGGAATTATCAATGCCATGACACGACAAGAGCGTGCCAAACCAGAAATCATTAAGGCGTCACGCAAACGCCGTATTGCGGCCGGTTCGGGTGTCTCTGTGCAGGAGGTAAATCGCTTGCTCGCGCAATTTGAGCAGGCACGCAAGATGATGAAAATGGTCAATAAAGGTGGCATGGCCAAGATGATGCGTGCAGTAAAAGGCATGCTACCGCAGATGCGCTAGTATCAAGAACGATCGAGGAGGAAAATTTTTTAGGTTTGATTATTCTGCTTTAGGCGCCTGCTCGAGTCCTTCTACCTGAATTCCAGTTGTGATATCTTTTTCAGCAAACCAGCCAAGATTCATTTCAAGTGCATATTTTGCTGGTTTGGCTGAATAATGGGTATTGATTGAGAGCGGGGCCATATCGGCAATATTGAGAATCACCCCTTGTTCGTCAAGAAATGCCACGCTGAGAGGGATAGAGGTATTGAGCATCCACATGCCGTAAATATTTGTTTTGGGAAAAACGAACAGCATGCCACTATTTTTATCCAACTGTGAGCGATACATTAATCCTTTGGAGCGCGCAGTTGGAGTATGCGCTATTTCTGCCGAGAGTGTATGATCTAAAATCTTAAGAGAAATCGCTGGGGGCTTGGTTGGGGTAGCTGAGCTTTCTGCTGTCGGTGGCAGCAAAATAATGATCACTAAAAAGAAGTACTTTAACATTTACCTGTACTTCCAAAACCACCTTCACCGCGGGTGGTCGGTTGAAAGTTTTCTACTATATTGAATTGAGCTTGCAGGACAGGAACAATAACCAGTTGGGCAATACGTTCCAATGGGTTAAGAAGGAAGCCTGTTTGCCCCCGATTCCAGCAAGAAACTAAAATCTGTCCCTGATAATCCGAGTCGATCAATCCAATCAGATTCCCTAGTACGATGCCATGCTTGTGGCCAAGACCAGAGCGGGGTAACACCATTGCCGCTAAACCTGGATCATTCAAATGAATCGCAATACCAGTTGGAATTAATTGTGATTCGCCGGGCTGTATTTGAATGGGATGCTCAATACATGCGCGCAGATCTAATCCCGCAGAACCTGGCGTAGCATAAGCGGGTAGCTGATCTCTTAGCCGCAGATCAAGAATTTTGATGTCGATTTTTTTCATACCAAAAGAGTTAGCTATGATGTTGTTTATGTAAGGCAGCGATGTGCGCGATTAAGCGGCGTGCTTGATCAATTTTAGGTGCTTTGGGTAGTATATGTTTACCATTATCATCAAACAGTAGCAAGGTACTGTCATCTGCACCCATCGCCTCCTGGGCCAAATTTGCAACAAGCAAAGGCAGCTTCTTTTTGTGACGCTTGCTTTCTGCATTTTGATCAATATTTTCTGTTTCAGCAGCAAAACCAACGCAGAATGGTGGATTAGGCAAATTAGCGACATATTGCAAGATATCGGGATTAGGAATGAGCTCCAGCATCAGATCATTATCGGATTTTTTTATCTTTTGGGTGTGAGCGATAGCGGGACGATAATCTGCTACTGCGGCGACGCTGATAAAAATATCGTTAAAGATCACCTCATTTTTGACTGCAGTCAGCATATCGTTAGCACTGGTGATGGGGATGAATTTTTTAACGGCAGGGTAAGTCAAGCAGACCGGTCCTGAAATTAGCGTAACTTCCGCGCCTGCCCCAAGTGCAGCTTGCGCGAGTGCGTAGCCCATTTTACCCGAACTTAAATTAATAATGCCGCGAACTGCATCAATCGCTTCAAAGGTAGGCCCAGCTGTAATGAGGATACGCTTTTTCTCTAATAATCTGGGTTGAAAGAAATTCTGCACAGCTTCAAAAAGTTCTTGTGGCTCCAGCATGCGTCCCATTCCTGTTTCACCACAAGCCTGAATGCCATGAGCAGGGCCGAGTACAGTAATATCATCTTTTTGTAAGGTAGTCAGATTGCGCTGTGTTGCAGGATTTTCCAGCATCTGGCGATTCATGGCAGGTGCAACCATCAACGGACAATTACGAGCAAGGCATAACGTTGACAGCAGATCATCTGCCAGGCCATGAGCAATTTTGGCAATAAAATCAGCACTTGCGGGCGCAACTAAAATAACATCAACAGCACGTGATAGATCGATATGGGCCATGCTGTTATTGACACTTTCATCCCAGAGTTGAGTATGTACCGGTTTGCCGGTCAATGCCTGTAATGTGGTTGATCCTAAAAAATGACAAGCTGCCTCAGTCATAACGGTTTGTACTTCAATACCATCTTGTATGAGTAAGCGTGCAAGTTCAGCAGCCTTATACGCTGCGATACCGCCAGTTATTCCAAGTAACACACGTTTTTTTTTCTGGGAATTTGTCACAATTATCTATGCGCGCTGATTAATTGAAAATAGGAAAAAAGATTTGGTCCGAGTTAAAACACAAAAATTGATAAGCATAAGTAATTTACTACATTGTTGGAAAAATTAGCCGTTAATTTGATAACGATGATTTTTTACATGTTTTATTAAACAATGGCAATTACAGATTGGCCTGAGTCCGAGCGCCCGCGTGAGAAGCTCCTGAAAAAAGGAGCAAAAAACCTTTCAGATGCTGAGTTATTAGCTATTTTCTTACGTACTGGTATTGCGGGTAAAAGTGCAGTGGATCTGGCAAGAGAATTATTAAAACATTTTGGAAGTTTGACAGAATTATTCCTTGCTGATCAAGATGCACTATGTCAATTGCCTGGTATGGGAGTGGCCAAATATACTCAATTACAAGCTGTTCTGGAAATGGCTCAGCGTGCACTCAGAGAAGAACTAAAAAGTGGCGATATCATGGATTCGCCTCAATCAGTTCGCGATTACTTGCGCCTTAGTCTGGTTGGGAAGGAGCACGAGATATTTATGGGCATTTTCCTGGATGCTAGAAATCGTACTATTGCTACTGAGGAATTATTCACAGGTACGCTGACACAAGCCAGTGTATATCCGCGTGAAGTAGTCAAACGTGCATTATATCATAATGCCGCAGCCATGATTTTTGCTCATAATCATCCCTCTGGTGTCGCGGAACCCAGTAAGGCTGATGAGATACTTACTCAATCGTTGAAACAAGCGCTTGCACTGGTCGATATCAAGGTATTGGATCATTTTATTATCGGTGATAGAGACACACTCTCATTTGCAGAGCGTGGTCTGATATGAATTGAAGAATACCTCTGAATCAGGATATAATGCTTAGTTTTATAAATCTAGGAGTACGTAACCATGGCGCGAGTATGTGAAGTGACTGGTAAAAAACCTATGACTGGTCATCATGTTTCCCATGCAAATAACAAAACAAAACGTCGTTTCCTACCAAATTTGCAGCATCGCCGATTCTGGGTAGAAAGTGAGAAGCGATGGATCACTTTACGCTTGACTAATGCGGCATTGCGTACTATTGATAAAAATGGAATTGATGCTGTGCTTGCCAAAATGCGTGCGCGTGGTGAGAGTGTTTAGTGTATAAGGTAAAGTATTTACTTTAATTAAGACGGGAATTTAATTATGCGTGAAAAAATCAAACTTGAATCTTCAGCTGGAACTGGTCATTTTTATACCACAACCAAAAATAAGCGCACTAAACCTGAAAAACTAGAGCTTATGAAATATGATCCAGTAGTAAGAAAGCATGTCAAATACAAAGAAACAAAATTAAAATAACAGAAAGTGCTCAGTAATAAACCTACTATTTTGGTTTAATTTATCAATAAGAACTAGCTGCTCTTTAGGTGAGTATTTTCTCTCGCTAACCTATAAGATCGTTGCATGCATCTTTTCTGGTGGTATCGTTTTGTTCGTGTGAATGCCAGTCTAGTATTTTGATTTATGTCACAACTTCACTACTTCTGCTATTGTTTCTTCCTTTCTGTCTAGTAGTGATTTAAGATATTCAAGAAATTCGTAATGTCTGCTCACAAATTTCTTCATGTGAAAAATTACTTAGCCTGAACTAATTCAGTATGAGCTAATACTGAGCTACCAGCAAAGTAGCGTTTAATTCCAGCAGTGATCGCATTGGCCATTTTATCCTGATATGCTTGGCTCCTCAATTTTTCTTCTTCTGTTGGATTACTGATAAATGCAGTTTCCACCAAGATGGATGGAATATCTGGTGATTTGAGAACAGCAAAACCTGCTTGTTCTACATTTCTCTTATTTAGAGGATTAATGCTGCTAATTGCTGATAGTACGTTCCCGGCAAGCTTGATGCTGTCATTAATAGTCGCATTTAAAGATAAATCTATTAACGTCTTTTTAAGATAGTGATCTTTGTTATCAAGTTTAACTCCTCCGATTAAATCGGACTCATTCTCTTTTTTTGCTAGCCAATTTGCTGTCGTGGAAGTAGCTCCATTTTCAGATAATGCATATACAGAAGAGCCGCGTGCCTGAAGCCTCGGGACGGCATCTGCATGAACAGATATAAACAAATCGGCATTTACCCGACGTGCTTTTGCACGTCGTTCTTCGAGAGGTAAAAAATAGTCATCATCCCGAATTAATACGGCACGCATATTGGGTTCTTTGTCTATGCTGGTTTTGAGCTTTCTTGCAATAGCAAGGGTTACATCTTTTTCTCGAGTGCCATTTGGTCCAATTGCGCCAGGATCTTTCCCGCCATGTCCCGCATCAATTGCTACAATGTAAGTTTTTGATAATTTACGAGGATTGCGATCAAAAGTTGTTGGTAATACTTCTGATTGCTTGTGGCTATTATGTTTCGTAGGTACCCTGCTTTCAAATTCTTGTACCAGTGCCATTAATGGATCTTCTTTTTTATTGGATGCAGCCGCAGGGTGTCGAGCTGCATTGCCTTCGCCACCGTGTGCCATTAATGGATCTTCTTTTTTATTGGGTGCAGCAGGCTCTTCAGGTGGATAGATATCCAGTACAAGACGGTGACCAAATCCATCCATTGGATCAAGAGTAAATGTCTTAGGCACAACGCTGGTTTTTAGTCCTAAAACAAGGCGCAGTGTGTGTGGTTTTGGGCGTTCTATACGTGCTACCTGAATAAAAGGATCTTTTTTATTAACTTTTCCTGACAGACTTTCCAGCGCAGGGGTTAATGCCACCCCTTCCAGATTCATAATAATTTTTTGAGGATTATCTAGTGTATCAAGGGTATAGTTGATAGGTGAGTTGGATTCAAGTGTCAGTCGGGTATATTCCGGGCCTGCCCAGAGACGCGTAGAGGTAATCTTTGTGTTTGCCAGAGCACTATTGCTAAATAAGGAAATGAGGATGGAAATTAATGAGAAAAAAGCTAGAAATAAAACCTGATAATACCCAGTCGCAATGATATTAAAAGTAGCTCCAGATTTTACCAGGGTTTTAAGCATTGTTTTCCTTTCTCAGTTCCAGCTTGAATTCTAATTTCCCGGCCTAATTCATTGAATCGAAGAAAAATCTCTATATCCGCAGCTGGCAATAATTTGTCAGCTTTCTCTGGCCATTCGATTAAACAAATTGTTTCTGCATTAAAGAAATCGCGGAAGCCAGCTTCCTCCCATTCAATAGGATCATTGAAGCGATAAAAATCAAAATGATACAAGTATAACCTAGAAAATTTATAGATCTCAACCAGATTATACGTTGGGCTTTTCACTTTCCCCAAATAACCCATTGCGTGCAAAATACCGCGAGTTAATGTAGTTTTCCCAGCACCTAGCTCACCAGAAAGAAAGATAATTAAGCCAGGATGCAAAATGCTGGCAATTTTCTCACCAAGCGCTAGCGTTGCTGTTTCATTGGCAAGCTGTAAAATAAAAGGTTGCTCTGTATCAGAATTGGAAAGAAAAGGATTATGCAAGAAGAGATCTCCACAAATTCATCATTAGATGTTGCTTCGTTAAAAGAATCTATCAAAAATTGGGGTAGACAACTTGGTTTTCAAGATGTTCGTATCGCTGATGCTAATGCTGACATGTCTTTAGTCGAAGCAGAACTATTCGCGTGGCTGGATAAAGGCTTCCATGGCGACATGGATTATATGGCAAAACATGGTACCAAGCGTACCCGCCCTGCAGAGCTAGTACCTGGGGTGTTGCGAGTGATCTCTGTGCGTATGAATTATGCACCGCCAGAAGTGAAGGAAAGTTGGGGCATTATCCATGACGGCAATAAAGCATTTATTTCACGCTATGCTGTCGGACGTGATTACCATAAAGTATTGCGTGCGCGACTGCAGAAACTGGCTGACAATATTTCCAGTAAGATAGGTCAATTTAATTATCGTGTTTTTACTGATAGCGCGCCCGTAATGGAAGTAGAGTGGGCAAAAAAATCAGGACTGGGATGGCGTGGCAAGCATACATTGCTGTTATCCAGAGAAGGGGGATCGTACTTTTTCCTTGGGGAAATGTATACTGATTTACCGCTACCTGTAGACGATCCTGTCGAGAGCTATTGCGGTAGCTGTACTCGCTGCATTGATATCTGTCCTACCCAGGCGATTATTGGTCCTTACCAGTTAGATGCAAGACGATGTATTTCTTATCTCACCATTGAGCTAAAGGGTAGTATTCCTGAAGCTTTGCGCCCGCTAATCGGCAATCGGGTATATGGTTGTGATGATTGTCAATTGATCTGCCCCTGGAACAAATTTGCTAAGATCACACAGGAAGCTGATTTTGCTGTGCGCAATGGATTGGATAATGTCTCACTGGTGGAATTATTTCAATGGAGCAAGGAAGAGTTTGAATCAAAACTTGCGGGTAGTCCCATTCGTCGCATCGGTTATGAGCAATGGTTGCGCAATCTTGCGGTTGGTTTGGGTAATGCTCCCTCATCTCCAGCGGTCATTGAGGCGCTGCAAGCACGCAGTAATGATCCTTCCCCTTTAGTACGTGAACATGTCCAATGGGCGCTGCGGCAGCATGATAAATAGTTGATGACTGCAGTCGTTTGATTTTTATTATAAAATTCTCAAAGACACGATCCTTTCCAGAATCCACCACGAGGGTGATTCCGGAAAATTATGTAAAAATTACGTTGTATCCTAGCGCATGCGCCAAGCGGTGTAAGTCGTTTCTCTGTTGAAATCATCCCAGATATAGGCAGGATTTACTATGGGTGTGGTTGGAATCAGAAAGGTAGCGATATCGAGTGCTCCGGTTAAGGAGCGTCCTACTGCATGGACAAGACCGGTAAAGAAACCAGCAGTCATGCCATAGGTAGCGCCATGACTACGGCCTTTGACCATCATGGTTTTAGGAATTTCTACAAAACCAGTCACTGCATTGGCGACACCATTAGCAAGTTTTTCTCCAACTTTAATGGGGTAATCAGTTGCCATTGACGCGGTTGGGAAAAAGAATGCTAATGCGAACAATACCAACAGTGATGCGATAGATTTTTTCATTGAGTTCTCCTAAATCAAAATAATACAGTAAATACACCCGCTTAATGCAGCTGCAATGCTAAAGTGACACCATCAAACATGACGATATCACAATTTATCGCATTCCTTAAATGAGTTGTTATTACTAGAATGGTAGATTTCAATTATTTACCAATTGATAATCGGTGTGTTGTGAGCGTTTCGAGCGATTCAGTCAATCAATAATAATCTGCTTTAGATTTACTTAGAGCACCCTTTGTTTATTATCGTATGTGCCTGCACATTAGCTATTTTCCCCACGTATCGCGTAAAGTAACAGCGCGATTAAATACTGGTTTTCCTGGTTTTGCATCGATGCGATCCGCCACGAAATAGCCATGACGTTCAAACTGGAAGCATTGTTCAGCTTGTGCGTCAAGCAGCGAAGGTTCGATCAAGGCGGTTGTGATTTGTTTTGAATGAGGATTCAAGTGGGATTTAAAGTCTTTATCGCCACTATCAGGATAGGGATGATTGAACAGACGATCGTATACTCTGATTTCCGCTGGTTGTGCATGCCTGGCAGATAGCCAATGAATATTTCCCTTGACCTTGCGGATATCGGCACCTGCCGTACCACTTTTGGTAGCTGGATCATAAACACAGTGTATTTCTTCTATTTCGCCCTGGTCATTTTTTACCACAGAGACACATTTTATCAGGTAGGCATAGCGTAAACGAACTTCTGCTCCAGGCGAGAGCCGGAAATAGCCTTTGCTGGGAACTTCCATAAAATCATCCTGCTCAATATAAACAGTTTGGGTAAGAGGTAATATTCGTTTACCCCATTCTGGTTTTTGCGGATGATTCGGTGCATAACATTCTTCTTCCTGATCCTCCGGAAAATTATCAATTATAAGTTTCAATGGTTTTAATATTCCAATTCGCCGTAAAGCATGCTCATTGAGATCTTCTCTCAGACAATCTTCTAGAACTGTCATATCTATCCAAGAATCAGCTTTGCTGATACCGATGCGTTCAGTAAACAGGCGAATCGATGCAGGGGTATATCCACGGCGACGCAGGCCTGCTAAGGTATTCATACGTGGATCATCCCATCCCTCCACAAAATGACCTTCTACTAACTCAATTAGCTTGCGCTTACTCATCACGCAATAAGTGAGATTTAATCGAGCAAACTCGATTTGCTGAGGGTGGCAAGGGATTTGGTCAACTAATTGGTCTAGTACCCAATCATACAGTGGTCGATGGTCTTCGAATTCCAGCGTGCAAAGAGAATGGGTGATATGTTCAAGTGCATCAGATATGCAGTGCGTAAAATCATACATGGGGTAAATGCACCACTTGTCACCGGTTCGCTGATGATGAATATGGCGAATACGATAAATGACTGGATCGCGCATATTAATGTTGGGAGAAGTCATGTCAATTTTGGCGCGTAATACATGCGCGCCATCTGGGAATTCACCAGCACGCATGCGACGGAACAAATCCAGGCTTTCTGCTGCGGAGCGATCGCGATATGGGCTATTTTTTCCTGGCTGAATCAAGGTGCCGCGTAATTGCCGGATTTCCTCTGCGGACAGGCTATCTACATACGCCTTATCTTTTTTTATCAGATATTCAGCAAATTCGTATAGTTTCTCAAAGTAATCAGATGCATAGTAAATATGCTTTCCCCAATCAAAACCCAACCATTTGACTGAATCACAGATGGCATCCACGTATTCTTGTGCTTCTTTTTCTGGATTAGTATCGTCAAAGCGCAGATGACAGATACCACCATAATCCCGAGCAAGACCAAAATTGAGGCAGATGCTCTTGGCGTGACCGATATGGAGATAACCATTTGGTTCTGGTGGAAAACGTGTTTCTACTCGCCCGTCCCATTTACCGGTACGGTTATCCTCATTAATAATGGTACGAATGAAATTTGAAGAAATAGGTAATGTGCTCACAAATTTGTCTTTCTAATTGGGTTGGGAATGCGATCATTAAAAGAACTATAATACAAAGTCGCAATATTATAGAGTGTGTTTGACCAGCCAAAACCAGAATAAATTAGTGAAATAAATGCAGCGCAAACAACCTAAACAGCCCGGAATCTAAATTTTATTAAGCAAATTAAATTGTTATGACTCAAGAAACTCAATCTGCCACTCCTCAAGACGAGAACCATATTATTGCAGAACGGCGCGCTAAGCTGACCGAGTTGCGTAAAAGCTGTAATGCTTTTCCTAATGATTTTCATCGCGATAACCTGGCGTCAGAATTGCACCACCACTATAACGCGCATAGCAAAGAGGCGCTGGAGGCAGATCCGATTGTGGTTAAGGTAGCGGGACGTATGATGTTCAAGCGCGTCATGGGCAAGGCAAGTTTTGCTACTATTCAAGACATGAGTGGACGAATCCAGCTTTATGTCTCTAATGATCATACAGGTCAAACTGTGCATGAAGCGTTCAAGCATTACGATTTGGGTGATATTTTGGGGGCTGAGGGTGTTTTGTTCAAAACCAAAACAGGCGAATTATCTGTACGCGTCACTTATTTGCAGTTACTGACTAAATCGTTACGCCCACTGCCGGAGAAATTTCATGGTCTGGCTGATCAAGAGCAGAAATACCGCCAACGTTATCTCGATTTAATTACCAATGAAGAGACACGTCGGGTTTTCTCAATACGCTCCAAAGTGATCCAGGCTATTCGAGAGTTTCTGGTGGAGAGGCATTATCTCGAAGTAGAAACACCCATGATGCATACCATTCCAGGGGGTGCGGCTGCGCGACCTTTCATAACTCACCATAACGCACTGGATATGGCGCTCTATTTGCGAATTGCACCTGAATTATACCTGAAGCGCCTGGTAATCGGTGGCATAGAGAAAGTTTTTGAGATTAATAGGAATTTCAGGAATGAGGGAATTTCTACCCGACACAACCCTGAGTTCACCATGTTGGAGTTTTATGAAGCTTACCGGGATTATGTCTACCTGATGGATTTAACCGAGTCCATGTTGCGGGAAGTTGCGATGAAGGTGCTGGGAACAACTCGAGTTACCTACCAGGAGCGTGAGATCGATTTATCTCAACCATTTGCCAGAATAACCATCACTCAGGCGATACAAAAGCATTACCCGGAATATACAATTGCTCAGCTTAATGATCGCAATTTTCTGATTGGTCGAATGGAGGAATTGAATATTGCGTATAATCCTAAAGATGGGGTAGGTGGATTGCAGCTTTCCCTCTTTGATGAAACCACAGAACATCTATTATTCGAACCGACTTTTATCATTGATTATCCCGCAGAGGTATCACCCTTGGCGCGCCGAAATGATCATAGCCCAGAAATTACGGATCGTTTCGAGCTTTATATTGCCGGACGTGAAATTGCAAATGGTTTTTCAGAATTGAATGACCCGGAAGATCAAGCAGCGCGTTTTCTAGAGCAGGCCAAAGCTAAAGAAGCGGGCGATGTAGAGGCCATGCATTATGATGCTGATTACATTCGTGCGCTGGAATATGGTTTACCCCCAACTGCAGGAGAGGGGATTGGTATTGATAGATTGATCATGTTGCTGACCAATAGCCCCAGTATTCGTGATGTTATCTTGTTTCCCCAATTGCGACGGGAAGACTGAGAGGTTGTGAAAACGTAGTTTCGCCAAAAAATCGTAGCGAACACTCCAAGCGCAAGGCGGATGGAACGCAGCGACAAGAAAACGAACGGAGTGAGTTTCGATAAAATGAAGTTTTAGCGAAACTACGTTTTAGCGTAGCTACATATCAAATAGATAGGCGAGAAGCGAGAAGCGATTTCTTCCAGGTAACTTAGAATGGAATCATTATTTCAAAGGTAATTCCATTTTCATGACGTCCGGTTTTTCCTCTTTGCGAGCTGAAATATAAGCGTGATCCATCTGGGCTAAAAGCTGGCCCTGTTATTTCAGAGCGGTCATGACCGACAAGTTGTAGCAAGGGTTTGATTGTTTCACCTGATAAAATCACGATCTGCATATCTCCGCCATCCTCTGCGACCAGCAGCTCGCCTGCGGCATTGGCAGTAATATTGTCAACCCCGCTCAGTACGGGTGAAGCATAGTGTGCGGCGTCGTAAATGATATCAAGGTTGTTATCAAGGGTATCATAAGCCCATACCCGATTATCGCCTTTGGTAGTGAAGTAAACGATTCCCTGGTGATACCAGATCCCTTCACCGCCATTAAAATGACTGCTTTGTTTTATTTGCTTGCGTGTGGCAATTTTTGTCGCCTCAGGGTCAGGCAGGCGATGCCAGCATACTGTTTTCTGACGATCACCCAGTATTTCCGCTACTTCCAGAAAACCATCTTCCAGATCAGGGTGGCCAGCTGCGTTGAGTAAATTGGGGGTATAACGATAGAGACAGCCATCAGGCTCATCTTCGGTGAGGTAAAGCTGTTTATTTTTTGTGTCGACGGCCACGGCTTCATGGTTGAAGCGTCCGAGAGCTCTTCTGACTTGTGCCGGTTTTTCCCCAAAAGGATCACATTCCCAAACTAGACCGTGTTCAATTTCTTCGCAAGACAGCCATGTTTGCCAGGGCGTAGCTCCACCGGCGCAATTGCGGTTGGTATTTTCCAGAATAGAATAGGCGTTGATCAACTTCCCATTTTGATCAAAGTGAAGCGCGCCTACTCCGCCAGCGTTATTTTTCATTTCGCTATTGGAGACATAAATCCAGCCACCCTCATCGGTAGCAAAGGTGGCGCCCCCATCGGGTGCAGCGTGCCAGGAATAACCAAACAAATTTTGCCCTGAATAGGTAACGATGCGAGAGGAATAGCCTTGGGGTAGGCGAACCCCATTCTGGTCAGGTGCTTGCAGGGGACCAATTGATGCAAGGTTTGGCATGACTGCTTTGCTAGTGCTGACAACCAGCAAGTTGTGCACTAGCAGGGTAGTTAACCCGACACCGCCATATCGAAGCAATTTGCGGCGCTGAAAATCGACATGACTATTTCTCATAAAAAATTATCGGCTAATTTGTTTCAAAAACAGTGATAGGCGATTGACACTGCTGCATCAGTTGTACAAACGGAATAAGTGGATCAGGGTTCTTGATTAATCGATCGAGTAGCTGCCTTTTGGCAATACCGGTAACGACAAGAGCAATATGACAGCTGCTGGCCAGTGCCGGCAGTGTCAGGCTGATGCGCAGACTCGGTGCGAGCGGTGGTTCAACTGCCTGACATAAATAGGGAGTATCTTGATCGAGAATCATTCCAGGAAACAAGGAGGCAATATGTCCATCTTGTCCCAATCCTAATACTGTTAGATTAAACGGTCGGGGGAGTTGGCAGAGTCGTTCATGAACCGTAGTCAGTGCCTCGGATGAATGAGCATGCGAGGTCTTCAATCCGATGAAGTGGGCTTTCTCTGCTTGGTCTTTTAAAAAATAGTTGCGCACCAGCCGTTCATTGGAGGCGTCTGCTTGAGTTTCTACCCAACGTTCATCGCTTAACGTAATATAGACACGTTCCCATGGCAAGGCCTGGCGAGCTAGTGCAGGCAGGTAGTCACGTGGCGTTTGCCCACCTGGTACAACCAAGCTTACTTTATTGTTTTGCATGAGCGCATTGCGCAGAATCAAGGTAGCAAAATCAGTAAAAGCAGCAACCAGCTCATGCATGCTGTTATGGAAGCGACGTTCAATCATATTGTGAGCGAGCACAAATCAGGAACAATCTTGACATGCCCGGGAAAAGGATTCTCATCACCTGGGCGGACCCGGCCCAGGAATGCAGTTCCGTTCAAAGTGGCGCCCTGATAGTCAGCCATGGCATCACCAATCATCAGAACTCGCTCGGGAATGAGCGCATAGGTAGTCAATATATTAGCAATCAAGGTCTGTTTGGATAGCGGAGAGCCCCGCACTTCAGTAAAGTAAGATGACAGACCACGTCGTTCAACAATCGTTTTGAGTTCATTTTCCGGTGTGCCAGAAGCGACAAAGAGGGGAATCGTTGTAGCTGCCTTTTGAATCAATGCTTCAGCACCTGGCACAGCTTGGCTCGCGATAACAGCTTCAATCACAAGTTCGGAAAAACGTTGATCAAGTAATTGTTCTTCTTCCATTGTCAAGAATGGTTTACCCAACAAATGCTGCTGAAAATAACGGAACTTGTGGTAACGGGACATCCCGCCGTTTTGTCGGTGATAGCGAACGACTTCTGTGACCACATGCTCGCCATGGGAGCGATATAGTTCAGCAAAAGCCTGAGTTTTGATATCGCCGGATTCAGCGATTACGCCATCAAAATCGAAGATAATGGCTTGCCAGTTTTTCATGCTCATCTTCAGGCTTTATTGTCAGAGGTGGAAGGTGTAGCGTCATCATCTTCATCAGCATGATGGATGTACTGGTGAATTTCCCTAAGGCAATCGAGTAACCCTTGCCCCAGATCAACGTGTTCATTGAGTACCAGTTTACGTCCGATGCGAGGCTGAAATGCATAAGGAGTGATCTCGTAATGGTGCACAACGTTAGCCTCCTCAAAATGCAATTCAACTGGCCATGGCATGATTTCAGAGATCATGGTCATTACGTCGCGGATGCGCAGTTTTTCTTGACCTGTCAAGATCAAGTGGCGATTGGCAAACTCTGGAGCGAGCACTTGCACACTCATCCGGGCAGCATCTTCGACATGGATGTATTCGCGCATGGCGTTTCCACTGCCGTGATAGGTGATAGTATGTTTTTGAACGGCTTCATGCAGCATCCGATAAATTCCATTACGCAGATCGGCACGTCGACCATATAATGAGCCATAGCGCAAAATGGTATATTCCAATCCATAACGTTCATGATAAGTTTCGGTGAAGCGTTCAGCTGCCTGTTTGCTGGCGCGATAAAATGAGCCAGATTCAGAATACACATACACGCTGCTGGCAAAGATGAAACGGCGTGCGCCAACTAATCGTGCTGCTTCTAGTACATGCATGTTCCCAAGAACATTAATGGTAGCAGTAGCCAGCGGTTTATCATGCGCTTCATCGATATCGGCAATGGCAGCAAAATTGTAGACGACAGAAGCGCCTTTTGCCGCTTCGATCGCTTGCTCGATATCCATTATGTCGCCAACGATCATTTCCTGATCGGGTTTTTGGTAAGGGGAGGATGAACGATCAAATAGGCGAACCCGATAGCCTGCTTCCGATAGCGCATCTGCAACATGGCTACCTAAAAAGCCACTAGCACCAAACACGACAGCAATTTCATCAGATGCTAATTTATTTTCCATCAATTAACCCTATGTTGACTAAGCCACGCAATAAATTGTCCGCTGCTTCCAATTCCATGCGATGGCGTGATTCTTTGGCAAGTGAGCCAATGTGTGATGTTACCGTGATATTGTCGCATTGGAGTAGAGGACCTTGATATGGTTCCTGTTCGAATACATCGAGTGCAGCTCCACCTAAATGTCCCGAAACCAACGCTTGATACAGGGCGGTTTCATCAACTAATCCTCCCCGTGCTGCATTGATAACGATAGCGCCTGCTTTCATGCGTTTGAACGCAGCAGCATCTAATAGATGATGGGTAGCGATGCTATAGGGTAGATGGAGGCTAATGATATCTGCCTCTGCCAAGAGTTGTTCCAATGGCATAAGCGTTACACCAGCGGGCGCTTGCGGTAGATAAGGATCATGCGCGATTACGGTCGCTTCAAAAGCTTGACACAACCGTGCGACACGCCGGCCAATATGCCCCAGGCCGATAATGCCAACTGATTGAGCAGCGAGCAAATGTCCTTGCATGCGTGGCCATTCGCCAGCGCGCAACATACGGTCAGTCTGGTTTATTTGTCTGAGTATGGTGAGTATCAGCCCCAGTGTCAGTTCGGCGACTGCCTGGGCTGGCGCTTCAGGAGTATTAGAAACAGCTATGTCATGCTGTTTGGCAGCAGCTAAATCAACGCTATCAAGGCCGGTTCCGCAACGCGAGATAACCTTGAGGCAGTTAGCAGAGGCAAAAACACGTTCAGTGAGGGGTTCAATACCTGCTAACAAGCCCACCGTGTCATTATCCAATAGTGCAATAATTTCTTCTTCAGTTAACTTGCGGCGATGAGGATTAGTGATAATAGTTATTCCAGCTTTGAGCAAATGCTGGATGTACGGGTTGTTGTCAATATCGAATGAAGAAGTGGAAATAACGACTTTACTCATAGCTGGGATCTTATGGTTTGCATGTGATTGCGGCAGAGCGTATCAAGAATGCGGATATCGAGGCTGTAGCCAAGAAAATTAAAGCCTGCGTTAATACGTTGCTGTAACACATTCGGCTCAGGCTCAATGACATGAATGCCTCCTGGTTTGCGCAGGCGATGTCCAGCATCCAATATCTGCTTGATGGCATCTTGCACTTGTGGATGATCAAGCTCGCCTGGTCGCCCCATTGATCCAGATAAATCATAAGGACCAATGATATAAGCATCTATACCTGGAACTGAAAGAATCGAATCAATGTTATAAACAGCGTCTACATGTTCGATCATGACGATGATCACTGCATTATTTTTCAACCACTGCCGATATTCATGAAAACGAGCACCATAACCTTGTGCACGTGCTAATCCTACCCCTCGTTTTCCTTCCGGAGGATAATACACGGATTCTACTGCTGCTTGAGCATCTGCGGCAGATTTGATCATAGGCACCATAATGCCCGCTGCACCTGCATCCATGACGCGCTTAATCTGATCCGGATGATTGGAGGTGAGTCTGACAATTGCTGGGCAACGCTGACCATCGAGCACCTGTATAATTGTCTGCACTTCGCTTAATTCCAGCACGCTATGCTCCATATCCAGTACTAACCAGTCAAAGCCAGCTGAAGCCATGATTTCGGCAATGGCGGGATGTCCAAGCGTAATCCATGAACCAATAGTCAATTCGGAGCGTGCAAGCTTTGCTTTCAATTGCATGAAAAGTCCTTAAAAATCGTTAATAGCTGCTAAGCAATGGATCTGATTCCATCAGCTTGGCGACACGTGCTAGATCGGCTTCAGTATCGACGGCTTGGCTGTTGAATTCAGTTTCTACCATCTTGACTCGGATGTTGTGTTCCAGTAGACGCAGCATATCAATTGATTCAAGCTGCTCCAGTGGCGTAGTGGGTAATTGAGCATATTCAAGAAGGGTGGCGCGTCTAAAAGGAATGATACAAACCTGCTTATAGGCAGAAGTTGAGGCAAAACCTGATTTGGTCAATGTAGGAATAGGCTGGCGCGACATATAGAGTGCATCACCTCGTTGATTCATAACGACCTTAATAGTATTGACGTCATAGAAATCAGCTTCGTTTTCAATGCGCCGAACAAGGTTGACACAGCCCAGTTGTGGATCTGCACGAAACGGGGCGACCGCAGTGTCGATCATGTGAGGGTGGGTCATGGGTTCATCACCCTGGACCATCACAATGAGTTCTGCATCCATGCCAGCGACAGCTTCTGCGACACGATCACTCGCACGCTCATGCTTATCTGAAGTCATGATGGCAGGTGCACCAAAAGCTTCTGCCGCTTGACGAATTTCTTCATCACAGGTAGCAATATAGGTAGCATCAAGTGCGTTACTTAAAGCAACGCGTTTATAAACATGCTCTAGCATGGTGCGCCCAAGCAATTTAGCAAGGGGCTTGCCTGGGAAGCGTGATGATCCCATTCGTGCGGGGATAATTGCAATTGTTTTCATGATAAGTTAATGGTTGGTAATGATTTATTTATCGGGATTAATAGGCTGAAGCGGCCAAGTTTAAGCTATAAGAAGACTATTTCATTTATCGCGAAAGAATTTATTGAGGATGGTCAAACGTCTTGAAAAATAAAGTAGCTTGGCTGCTTTTTTGATAAATAAGGAACTGGACGTGTAAAATTGCTCATATGGATTTTACGCATAATTTCTACTGCCTGATTTTCAGAATATTTATTATTTCTGATCTGACTCATAAAAATTGTAGACATATTATTTTTCTTAAACGCTTGTAATCATAACATAGGTATGAAAGCTCTCTTTTTTCTTCGTCATTATAACGACATTGATCATATTACTCCCATCATCTCCAAGTGGATCGATGCGGGTCATACTTGTGATGTGATTTTGATTGGCGCTAAGCGATTCCGTAATGATTTTCGTATTTCTTTTTTAAGTAAACTCGCAGGAGTTAGGGTCGCGCATATCCGCGAATTATTCCCATCTTTTCAATTTCTCAAGTGGCGATTGCAGATGTTATTGTTGACGGGCAACTTACGTCGCTTGTTTATCGGACCTTTCATCCGCTTGTTAGCAGATATTTACGATGCTAAGCGACGTGCACCATTATGGCGAGCTACTGCAGAGCACATACTGTCGCGTAGTTTTGAACATTCCGACAAGGGTGTGGTTGCTTTTGACTGGATTGAAAGAAACTCTGTGATTGCTGTGGAATGGGTTGAGACTGTTGTTGTCATGGCGCGAGAAAAGGGGTTGGGTACGGTTTCATTGCCACACGGTGATAGTCCGCATGCCAACCAGCTTATTCGTCGAGGAGAGTGGCGTGTTGGCCCTGATTCTTTATTCTCAGCTGCGCAGATCTTCGATAAGCTGGTAGTTCCAAATGAACTTTGCGCTAAGCGCTTCCGACCTTTTTTGAAAGAACGCTCGATCGCCATATTGGGTTCACCTCGCTATAGTGAAGAGTGGTTAACCAAATTGGCAAAACTGATGCCCCTTTCGCCCTTAACTTGCTTGGATGGTCGCCTCAAGATAGTCATGTTTCTGAGAAAGGCGAACTTTACGACGTTCTGGGAAGAAGTGAATGAGGTCGTACACATGATTGCTGCGTTTCCCGAGGTAGAGCTTGCCATCAAACCTCACACGCGCAGTGGATGGAAACAGTCTTTGACCAAGGACAGAACCCTGAAGCAATTACCGAATGTAACCATAGCAGGCGATGAGGTGCATTCCATTCATTTAATGAACTGGGCGGATATTTGTATTGATTTGGCTACTTCAGTGGTCTTTGAAGCTGTCAGAGTTAAGAAACCGGTATTGGCTGCGGATTATCTTCATGCAGGTCGATCTGCCATCGCCGTTTACATGCCCGAGACTGAATTACGTTGCCGTGATGATGTGTATGAAAAAATAAATAAATTTCTTTCTCAGGGCTGTCATGATTTCTACATTGAAAAACATCGTCAACATTTTCTGCGAGAAATGCTCGATGTATCAGGACCAGAGGTATTGCCTCGTTATGTAGCATTGCTTGAGGCAGTTGCGGAGCGCGACTGAAGTTATTAGCAAGATTTTATTTTGATGAGGTAAATGAGTTTATGCGATCCTTATGGACTGCAATAAAATATGTCTTTTCGATTAATTTTCTGAAAAACTTGGCAGTAACTGCTTATTGGGTTAAAGGCGGCTATACCAATATAAATGTCAGAGGGTTATCTATTCTGATCTCTATAGATCACTGGCGGATTCTTAAACGAGCAAAGACTTATACGATTAAAGAACCGGATACCTTGGATTGGATTGATAGTTTTGATCCAGGGTCATGCTATTTCGACATCGGTGCCAATATAGGTCAGTATTCGCTTTATCCGGCCAAGAAATATGGTCGTGAAGTTGAGATATATGCATTCGAACCCCAGAGCAATAATTACTACGCGCTCAACAAAAATATTTTTTATAACAATCTTAAAGATTACATCAGTGCTTATTGTATTGCTGTATCAGGCAAGAGTGAATTCTCCAAATTGTATGTGCCTAAATTTATTCCAGGTGGAAATCGTTCCCAATTTGGAGAAGAATCGCTGGATACCATGAAAGTACCTACTTCACATATTCAAGGTATGTTCGGTGTAACTTTGGATGATTTATGTAGCAAGTGGGGCTTTCCTTATCCAAACTATATGAAAATTGACGTCGATGGGATAGAAATTTCTATCCTTAAGGCGGCAGAGAAAGTATTAAGTCACCCCAATCTTAAATCAGTGATTATTGAACTTGGCACGCCTGCAGAACAACAAGAGGCAATTACAATCATGAAGCAGGCAGGGCTTGAGTTGAAACAAAAATCGACTAAAAATTGGGGTGAAACCTGTTTTATATTTGAGAAAAATAAAATTTCTTAAATCTCTTCTTGAAGTTTCTATTAACTTGATTTTCGTTCATGAAAGCCCTTTTTTTCCTTCGCCATTATAACGATATTGATCACATGACGCCGGTTATTGCTAAATGGGTGGAACGAGGCCATGTTTGCGATATTGTCATGATTGGTAAGAAGCGATTTGATGGAGATTATCGTATCGAATTTCTAAAAAAATTAGCAGGTGTACGGATTGCTCATCTGCGTGATTTATTGTCATTGGTGGAATTCACGAAATGGCGTTTGCAAACGTTACTGCTCGTTAGAAGTTCGTATAGATCTTTTTTTGGCCCGCTGGTCAAGGTATTGGCTAGGCTTTATCACGCTAAGCGACGCAAAGCGACTTGGTTGCGCACTACTCGATATTTACTGGAAAGAAGCTTTTCCGACGGTAGAAAGGGGGTAGTTGTATTTGATTGGATCGAGAGAAATTCAGAAATTTGTGTCGAATGGGTAGAGATTCTGGTGGGTATAGCTCGGAGCCAAGGGCTTGGAACGATTTCGCTTCCGCACGGCGACAGTCCTCATGCAAGTCAATTGATACGACGTGGTGAATGGCAGCTGAAGCCAGATACGTCATTTTCAGCCGCAGGAATATTTGATAAAGTTGTTGTGCCGAATGAGTTGTGTGCCAAGCGTTTCCGCCCTTTTCTAGATAATCAGAAGCTCATCGTGTTAGGTTCACCTCGATACTGCGAAGAATGGTTAGCTAAACTGGAAACGCTTATGCCTTCATCACCGTTAAAGCGCTCTGATAGCCAACTCAAAGTTGTAATCTTTCTAAGAAAAGCCAATTTCACAACTTTCTGGGAAGAAATGGGTGAAGTAGTGCAAATGATTGCAGCATTTCCTGGTGTGGAATTGGCGATTAAGCCTCATACGCGCGGTGGCTGGAAACAATCCTTAACTAAGGATGCTGCTCTGCGACGTCTGACAAATGTAACCATGATAGGAGATGACATTCATTCCGTCCATTTGTTGCAATGGGCTGATGTCATCATTGATCTAGCTACTTCAGTTGCGTATGAAGCAATTAGAGCAGGTAAGCCTGTCTTGGCTGCTGATTATTTGCATGCAGGGCGTTCTGCTGCAGCGGTGTATATGCCGGAAACTGAACTGTATTGCCGCGATGATGTGTATAAAAAAATCAATGAATTTCTTACAAATGGCTATCAGTCTCATTATGTCGAATCACATCGGCAACGATTCATAAAAGAGATGTTAGATGTACCGGGTACTGATGTTTTGCCTCATTATGTGGCGTTGTTGGAATCCCTGGTTGAGGGAAAATAGCTTATTTAGGTTTTATTGATCAAACTCGTTTCTCGTTTCGCATCTTCAATTTCTTTAAGAAAACAGATTTTCAAGGCATCAGAGCCTTTCCTTTTTAAAAAGTAATTTATTAATGACTGACATTTCAAATGCGTGAAAATCGAATCAGTCTATTTTGCCCGGGAGAGGGAATACGTGTGAGCGGTTGGCGTGACATGTTTGCAAAATGTGCGCTAGCCTTCTTTTGTATAGCTTTGTGGCAGAAGGGGTCACTTTCTTATGCTTTCTTTCTTTTAGCATTTGCATGGATAATTGATGGAGGTTTCCAGAAATTCAGCAGACTGATTGAGGAGCCTTTAGTCTTGGGCATACTGGTATTTTGTGGCGTATTAGTTTTGGGATTGCTTTGGGGTGACTATTCAGATACTGGTCAGAATAAATGGAAAAAATATTTTATTCTTCTGACATTTATTCCTTTTCTTTCCTTGCTAAATAAAGAGCGATTACCTTGGGTGATTGCTGCTTTCTTGATCGGCTATTTATGTGTGTTATTGACGGGTGGCTATCAGTGGATAGTTTCAGGGGAAAGTGGAATACCCTTTTTCGAGATCTCATACCTTGCTTTTTCAGCCATGTTAGGAATTGGAATCATTTTGATGGCTTTCTTAGGTAGTATCTGCCAAGTAAGGAAAATAACATTATTATGTTGGTTTATTGCATTTGTACTACTTTTTTTACAATTTCATCAGAGCGCAAGGGGATTGCTGCTAGCTACGGTACTTGCTTTATTACTTTTAATTTTTCTACGCTATAGATCTCAAGGTAAGATATTTCTTGGTATTTTAGCTTTGTTTATGACTGTGATTCTCTTGATTGCGATGAGCAGTAATGTTTTCCAGGAAAGATTAAAGCTCATAGAAAGAGATCTGAGTTCAGTCTTGCAAGGCAACTATATGACTAGCTTAGGTTATCGTCTCGCAATATGGGATGTTGGTGTGCATGGGGTTGCAGAGCGACCTTTGTTGGGGTATGGAACAGGTATGCCGGAAATATATTTTGAAGAGACCATACAAACCTACAAAAATGGTATATATAAAAATCTACCAGAATTCCAAAAAACTTCGCATTACCATAATGACTGGATTGAGATCGGTATGCATTTGGGAGGACTTGGTATTTTTGCACTCGGTTTTCTACTGTGGAGCTGGTTTCAAACATTAAAGATCCACCAGCTGAGTTTGCTAGGGGTCATATTAATTTGCTATGTATTTCTAGCAGGATTGACAGATACATTTCTACTTTACAACAGGATACCAATCATCCTGCTAGTCGTCACGGCAATAGTGATTTGCTGGCAAAAACCAATAGAGCCAAAACGCACAATCAGCTAAAAATATAAAAAATTTATAGTGATCTAATTTTAGTTTAAATTTAGGTTTTTATGTTTAAGGAAGAGTGGATAATGGCAAAAATACAGTCTCCAACAATGGAAAACCCAAATGTTTTGCTTCCAGTAAATCCTGCAATTGAGAAATATATGCGCAGCCTAGTGAAACAAACTGATCATCCAGTATTGATTGAAATGGAAGCCTTGGCAAAGCAGAAAAATTTTCCGATTGTCGATCGTTTGGTAGGTGTTTCCTTGGAAGTGCTGGCAAAAATGATTAACGCCAAGCGTGTGTTTGAGTTTGGCAGTGGTTATGGTTATTCTGCTTACTGGTTTGCAAGAGCAGTTGGTCCCGAAGGGGAAGTGGTATGTACTGATGGTAATGCTGCTAACAAAATGAAAGCAGAGCAATATTTATCCTCAGCTGGTTTATGGGATAGGATAGATTTTCATGTTGGTTATGCCCAGGAAATATTTTCGCAAACAGAGGGTATGTTCGATATTTGCTACAACGATGTCGATAAAGGCGAGTATCCTAACGTCTGGCAAATGGCAAAAAACCGAATCCGGCCGGGTGGTCTATACATCGCAGATAATGTACTTTGGCATGGACAAGTTGCAATGGAAAATTTTACTGACATTGTTTCGAACTGGACAGAAGCAATACTCACGCATAATCAGCTGATTTTCAATGATCCTGAGTTTGATGCTTTTATCAATCCAACGCGTGATGGTGTTATCGTGGCAAGGCGAAAAATGGCATAATAAAAAGTGTGAATAAAAAGATCAGAGTGAAGTGATTTGAGTTCTTTTTATGTTTATTAATCAACTTATTTAAATTATTCAGAGAGGAATATTTATGGAAATTCATGTTTACGATACCTATGTAAAGGCTAGAGATGGGCATATCATGCATTTTGATGTATTTACTTCTGTCAAGGATGAGAAGAAAGCAGTTGAATATGCTAAACAATGGCTAACTTCGATTGGGGAAGGGGAAGCAGTTGTTACTAGCAAGGAATGTAGATTCTGTCATAGTCAGGGTGCACCTGATGATGTTGTTGAGGCAATCAACAAAGATGGTTATTTCATATATAAGATGGAAGGCTGTAAATAGTAATGGCTGGACGAAGGGAAACAGCTGATAACTTTTAGGATTTTTATATAATGAGACTGACTTTTGTAAAGCAATTTACCTTTCTGACTACGCTCATGATGAGCGGATTAGTCTATGCAGCTGATCCAAAAGTGATTGGTGAATTCAATGATTGGACTGCTTATGTTTATATGGAAGGTAATAACAAGGTTTGTTATATGGTTAGCAAACCTAAAAAACAAGAAGGAAATTATACCAAGCGAGGTGATGTTTTTGCTCTTGTTACACACCGGCCTGCAGAAAAAAGTAAAAATGTCTTCAGTTTTGTTGCTGGCTATCCATTCAAGCAAGGTAGCGAGGTAACGGTGAGTGCGGGTAATCAGAATATTAAGCTATTCACTCAGAATGAAACAGCCTGGGCACCTGATGAAGAAACTGATAATAAGCTAACCAATGCGATTCGTAGTGGTAGCTCATTAGTTATTAAAGGGATATCTGCACGTGATAAAACAACGACGGATACGTTTGGATTAAAAGGTTCATCTTCTGCTTATGGCGCTATTTCCAAAGAATGTGGTATTAAATAGCTATTTCTGTGGTTAATAAAATCCAGGGTAATATGTTGTACCAGTAGCCTGCAGCTTATAAATATAAAAAGTAATATGAATGACAAAATAACTATTTATCAGAAGCCTACTTGTAGTAAGTGCAGGACTACGCTGGTATTACTGAAAGAAAGTGGAGAAGAATTCGATAGTGTCAATTACTACGAAAAGCCTATGACAGTAGAATTGTTGCGCGAGCTTCTCCACAAGCTGAATATGTCAGCACGTGATATTCTGCGCGCAGAAGAACCTATGGCTCGTGGTACGGAATCTGCAACTGATGAGGAGTTATTGCAGCTGATGATAAAAAATCCGGATCTGATCCAACGCCCTATTGTAGTGCGAGGTGATAGGGCAATATTAGGCAGGCCACCAGAAAATGTGAAAAAATTATTAGAGCAATAGAAAAATAATTTTTATTTGCTAAAGAGAAAAGGCGGTCAAAGCTTTGCCTTGCCGCCTTACTAATAACTTATAGCTCCAAGTAAAGTTTATTCTTCCGTCACGCTACTTGTTGTATTACGAGCAGGAAGTTTTTCGCGAATTCTCGCTGATTTACCAGAACGACTTCTTAAATAATAAAGTTTTGCTCGACGCACATCGCCCCGACGTTTTACTTCAATACTAGAAATAATAGGGGAATATGTCTGAAAAGTGCGCTCGACACCTTCACCACTGGATATCTTGCGTACAATAAAAGATGAATTAAGGCCACGATTGCGTTTGGCGATGACAACACCTTCATACGCTTGAACGCGCTTGCGATCACCTTCCACCACATTTACATTGACTACAACTGTATCACCAGGAGAGAAACCCGGGATAATTTTGCCAAGACGCGTAATTTCTTCTCGCTCTAATTGTTCGATCAAATTCATTCTTTTCTCCTAGTATTTTTATGGGATTAGTTTATTCTAAAATTTTGAGTTCGTTTAAATTCTTCCAATAATTCTTCTTCTTCCTTGGAAATGCCCTGTTTGTATTTGGACTCCAATAAATCAGGCCGTTTTAACCATGTTTTACCAAGAGATTGCTGCAATCGCCAGCGATTTATTTTTGCATGATTTCCTGAAAGCAAAATAGGGGGTACAGAATCTCCCCGATATATTTCTGGTCGTGTATATTGTGGATATTCTAGTAAATTATTGACAAATGAGTCTTCCCCGGCTGAATCAGCGCTACCAAGTGCCCCAGGAATTTGTCGCACTATACTATCAATCAAAACCATTGCCGCCAGCTCACCTCCTGAAATAACGTAATTTCCAATTGAAATTTCTTCGTCTACCTGGCGCATGATTATTCGCTCATCAATCCCTTCGTAACGACCACAAAGTAATATCATTCCCTGTAATTTGGATAATTGTAAAATTTTCTCATGATTAAGAAGTTTACCTTGTGGGGAAAGATAGATTACTTTTGTTTCGTTTATTCCTTCTGCTAGCTGCCTTGTTTTGGCATGGGCTATAGCCTCATCCAGAGGTTGGGCTAGCATTATCATGCCTGGCCCTCCACCGTATGGACTATCATCTACTGTGCGATAATTATCTTTTGCAAAATCACGTGGATTCCAAGTATGCAATCGAAAAATTTCATTCTTGCTTGCTCTACTTGTTATGCCATATTTTGTAATGGCATCAAGCATTTCTGGAAATAGCGTAATGACGTCAATTTCAAATGACAAGATTTTATCCTCTGTCAGTAATCCATCCCCCAATCAATCGTTATTTTGCGGGCTTTTAAATCTATGTCGACAATAACTTGATCAATAAAGGGGATCAATCTTTCTTTCTGACCTTCTCTCGCAGATTGGACCTGTAATACATCGTTGGCTCCCGTTCTTAATAAGCCAATTACGGTCCCAAATTCTTCATTCTGTAAATTAAACACACTTGTTCCTATGAGATCCGACCAGTAGTACCCTTCTTTGCCATCCTCAGCTAGATGGGGCAATTGGTCGCGAGGAACTGCTATCTGCATACCTTTTAATTGTGTTGCTTGAGTTCGATCAAGATATCCTTCAAACGCAACGATCAATTTGTTGTCATGAATATTGTATGATGCAATATTCATTGGTGACCAAGTATCATCACCTTTGCTTAGCCACCACACAGGATAAGCAAGCAAACTCTCGATATTTTCAGTATAGTGAACGATCTTAACCCAACCTAGGATACCAAAAGGACCCATGATATGACCCATGGTTACCATGGATTCAGTTGAGCATTGATTGATATTAGCTTTCTTGTGTAACTTTTTGTTGTGCACCAAATTGTTTTACCAGTCTTGTTACCGTACTGGATAATTGAGCTCCTTTAGATTGCCAATGCGTGAGTCGATCCATTTGAATACGCAGCATTTCCTCGTCCCCAGCTGCTCGGGGATTATAAAAACCAACACGCTCAATGAATCTACCATCGCGTCTGTAACGAGAATCTGCAACTACCATATTAAAAAAAGGCCTTTTTTTAGCGCCGCCGCGCGCCAGTCGAATAATAACCATATATTAATTGTATATTAACAAAACGAACTTAAAAACTGGTAATTTTATGGTAATTTTCTGTAGCTTAGCAAGCTATAAAAATAAAAAAATAAAAAACTTATTGGATTAACATGATTTGATAGATGTATTTCTGTTTATTTTTTATTTTTGACCTTTGCTTTGTAGAAGAAATGTAATAACAAGATTTATTCAGAGGAAGTAGGGATGCATACTAAGGATGATTCTCTAATTAAACCTTCTCGATCTAGCTTACTGGCAGAAGCAAATCGGTGTGTTTCTTGTGGACTTTGTTTGCCACATTGCCCAACCTATCGTTTAACGTTGTCGGAAGCTGATTCTCCGCGAGGGCGTATTGCTATGATAAACGGGGTGGTGAGCCAGCGTATTCCAATGAATGCACGTTTTGCTGAACATATAGACCGATGTTTGACTTGCCGTGCTTGTGAGGTAGCTTGCCCCAATCATGTGGCATATGGACGGCTGATCGATGAGGCGCGCGACATGATGGCAGTTTCACTATCGGACTTACCAGAGGAAGTAGTAGTAAGAAAAAAGAATTGGTTCAAGAACCTGTTGGAGAGAGTGTTTATTGATAAAACAAAGCGTTTTGATCTTGTGCGTCCACTCATCTATCTTTTCCAGAAAGTTGGCTTGCAGGAAAAATTGCAGCAAGCAAGCAATGTAAAAAGGACTAAACTCGGGCTGCTATTATCAAAATTGCCATTGATTCGCTTTCCGTTCCATGGGTGGCAAGAAATTTATCCAGCAATTGGAAGGAAGCGTGGAGAAGTGGCCTTATTTCTGGGTTGTGTAGCACGATTAGTCGATGTCGAAACGAATATTTCAGCAATTTTTGTGCTTAACCACTTGGGCTATACAGTGCATGTCCCCTATGCACAAACTTGTTGTGGAGCGTTGTACCAGCATAGCGGTCGAATAACCAAGGCAGCGTATTTAATTGAGCAGAATAGGAAAGCATTTGCTGGGTTAAACATAAAAGTAATTATCAGTACAGCGTCTGGGTGTGGTGCGCATCTGGTAGAGTCTTGCTCTCAGAATCAGATGGAAAATTTTTCTGCTCCGATAGTTGATATCAATCAATTTCTAGCTGAGCAGGATTGGAGCGAAGTCAAAATCAAAGCTTTGTCAAAAAAAGTCGTTGTGCATGATCCATGTAGTATGCGTAATGTATTGCGTTCTTCTATTTACCCTTATCGATTGCTAGCGCATATTCCTGGTATTGAACTCATCGAGCTTGCTGGCAATAGCTTCTGTTGCGGTGCGGCAGGTACCTATTTTCTCGATCAACCAGAAATTGCAGAATCATTACTAAACGATAAAATGGCAGCATTAGCGCAATCAGCAGAAGCAAGCTATCTTGCGACAACAAATATCGGTTGTTTATTACATCTTGCGAGTGGATTAAGAAATCAAGGGAAAAAAGTAGAAGTATTGCACCCAGTAACGTTGCTAGCCCGGCAAATAGGTATACAATGATAAAATGAATAATTTGATTTACTTATAATAGCCGGAATTAATGCTATGCTGAATATAGATAAGTTCATTATAGGTTTTGATAGTGCGTTGCGTACATTAGCGGTGCCAGCTCAAACATTACGTGCTGTGCCGGGAAAAAATCTGCCAGAAGGTGAATTAACTGACGAAGAAAAAAATGAATCATGTGCATTGATGCGTGTTAACCATGTTGGAGAAATATGTGCTCAGGCCCTTTATCAAGGGCAGGCACTGACTGCACGGAATCAGGAAGTACAAAACGCATTGACACAGGCTGCGCGTGAGGAAACTGAACATTTGGCGTGGACAGAACGTCGTATTGCTGAATTAGGCGGTCGGAAAAGTTTGCTCAATCCAATTTGGTATGGCGGCTCTTTTGCTATTGGTTTAGCAGCGGGGTTGCTTGGTGATAAATGGAATCTCGGTTTTCTAGCTGAAACAGAGCATCAGGTTGAAGCCCATCTTTCAGAGCATTTGCAGCGATTGCCTCATCAGGATTTGAAAAGTCGCGCTATTGTTTCACAAATGAAAATTGACGAAGCTGGTCATGCAACGATGGCAATATCACATGGCGGCACAGAATTGCCATTACCAGTAAAACTACTCATGAAAATGAGTTCAAAAGTTATGACACAAACGGCATACTGGGTTTGATGAGCAGGATTTTAGAAGGAAGCAAGAATTAACAGAAATTTTATATTTCAGATTGATCATATTTCAGATTGATCATATAGTGTGACTTGCGAGTTCGCATAGGTAGTAAAGAGATCTTTATCATGAAAAATATCAACCTGACAGATCATTTTCTGATTGCGATGCCTAATTTGGCCGATCCGTTTTTTGCAAAAACCCTTACTTATATTTGTGAGCACAATGAACACGGTGCACTTGGACTCGTGATTAATCGTCCTACAGAGCTAACTGTGGAGAAATTATTTGAGCAGCTTGGCATCCCTCTTACAGGTTCGTTCCCACCAGGGCGATTTGTATTGTTTGGTGGGCCTGTGCAGATCGACAGCGGATTTGTGTTACACCAGCCTGTAGGGAAGTGGAAATCTACGTTAGCAGTCAACCAGACAGTTGGATTGACATCTTCTGTTGATATTTTAGAAGCTATCGCAAATTGCGAAGGCCCTGAGCAAATATTGGTTACATTAGGTTATTCAGGATGGGCGCCTGGGCAGCTCGAACAAGAGCTGGCTCAAAATGCCTGGCTGACTGTTCCAGCTTCTTCTAATATAATTTTTGAAATGTCCTTCGAGGAAAGATTGCCTGCAGCAGCGCAGTTGCTGGGAATCAATTTTTCTAATTTATCGAATGATGTAGGGCATGCATAACTCGGATAACTGCATTCAAGCAACATTAACGATTAATAACTCAGTGCATGACCATGAAAATGTGTCAGAAATTGAGGGAAGATTGTCAAAGGGCACAGTGCTGGCTTTTGATTTTGGAAAGAAACGCATTGGGGTCGCTGTCGGAGAAAAGGAGATGCGGTTAGCGCATCCGCTTACGACCATTCATGGTGAAATGACCAAGCAGCGTTTTGAGGCTATTGCCAAGTTGATTGAAACATGGCAGCCCGTATTACTCGTAGTTGGATTGCCAGTGCATGCTGATGGAACGGAACATGAACTCACCCAATTAAGTCGGCGGTTTGCGCGCCGTTTGGAAGGGCGTTATAGAATTAAATCGGTTTTAGTAGATGAACGCTATACGACTATTACTGCCAGATCTGCATTAGGTGAATTGGGTATTAAAGGAAGAAAACAAAAACCCATGCTGGATCAGATTGCAGCGCAGCATATTCTGCAATCTTTTTTTGATTGTAACTATGCAACTACCTGATGCAGAAAAATTACTCGCTGATTTGACTGAGCAGCTACGTCCTGTTGTCGATGAGACTGTCGCCATGATCGGAATCCATACAGGGGGTGCATGGGTGGCAAAACGATTGCATCAGGCATTAGAGTTCAGTACGCCACTCGGTGTCCTCGACATATCTTTTTATCGCGATGATTACAGTAAAATTGGTTTGCATCCCCAAGTTAAACCATCAGATCTGCCTTTTGAAGTTGAAGACAGTCATATCATTTTAGTCGATGATGTGCTTTATACGGGCAGGACAATCCGAGCTGCTGTGAACGAGATTTTTGATTATGGGCGACCCGCAAGCATTCATTTGGCGACACTAATTGACCGAGGAGGCAGAGAGCTTCCTATTGCAGCGCAATATGTTGGCGCGGTATTATCCTTGCCGGCAGACAAAATGCTTGAATTAAAACAGGATGTTGATGGGAAGCTGAGTCTCAGCTTACGCGATATTCGTCTCCCAGAGAAATGAATAGAAATCCTCAGTTAAACAAGCACGGTGAATTACAGCACCTGCTTACTACCGAAGGATTGCCTGTGTCCATTTTGCTGCATATTTTGGACACAGCAGAATCTTTTGCTGGTGTCACTGAGCGGGAAGTCAAAAAAATTCCCCTGCTGCGTGGAAAATCAGTATTCAATCTTTTTTTTGAATCCAGTACCCGTACGCGGACAACTTTTGAGATTGCTGCCAAGCGACTGTCAGCAGATGTGATCAATCTCAATATCGCGGCTTCCGCGCAATCTAAAGGGGAGACATTACTGGATACAGTTAATAATCTTTCGGCCATGCATGCGGACATGTTCGTCGTTCGGCATGTGCAAAGTGGTGCGGCTCATATGATAGCAAGTCATGTCCGCCCAGAGATCCATGTCATCAATGCCGGTGATGGGCGTCATGCCCATCCTACGCAAGCACTGCTGGATATGTTTACCATTCGCCGTTACAAAAAAGATTTCCATAACCTTCGAGTAGCGATCGTTGGAGATATCTTGCACTCCAGGGTAGCGCGCTCACAAATTCATGCGCTGACTACACTAGGTGTGCCCGAAGTGCGCGTCATTGCACCCAAGACTTTATTACCTAGCAAAGTTGAGCGCCTTGGTGTACATGTTTATCACGAGATGGCTCAGGGATTGAAAGATATCGATGTATTAATTATGTTGCGTCTGCAAAATGAGCGAATGCTGGGAGCAAGTTTGCCCAGTACTGAAGAATATTTTAAATATTATGGGCTTACTCAGGAGAAATTATTACTGGCTAAACAGGATGCAATAGTCATGCACCCTGGGCCAATGAATCGTGGGGTCGAGATTGATTCGGCAGTAGCTGATGGGAAACAGTCGGTCATTTTGCCACAAGTGACATTTGGTATTGCGGTACGAATGGCAGTTATGTCGATTCTGGCTGGAAATTGATGAGTTCTTTGAGTTGAATCTCGAATTTAGGTTATTTACGCATAACCAACTGTTATCACTATGAAAATCCATATCAAGAATGGACGCCTAGTTGATTCGAAGAATGGTATTGATACTATCGGAGATCTTTGTATTGCTACGGGCAAAATTGTTTCAGTAAACAGCATTCCTGCAGGTTTTCAAGATTGTCGGGTGATCGATGCTACTGGATTGATTGTGTGTCCAGGCTTGGTCGATTTATCGGCACGGCTACGTGAACCCGGGCTTGAATACAAAGCCACTTTAGAATCAGAATTGCAAGCAGCTGCAGCTGGAGGAGTTACCAGCCTGGCATGCCCACCCGACACTGATCCACCGTTGGATGAGCCTGGGCTGGTTGAAATGCTAAAACATCGAACTAAAAGTTTGGATCAGGTTAATGTCTATCCAGTGGGAGCGCTTACCCAGAAACTTAAAGGCGAGCGTTTGACGGAAATGGCTGAATTGCGAGATGCAGGCTGTGTTGCCTTCAGTCATGCCGATGCACCTCTGGCCAATCTGCATGTGTTGATGCAGGCCATGCAATATGCATCGACTTTCGGTTTTAGTGTCTGGCTGCGTCCGCAGGAAGTCAGCCTCGCAAACAATGGTGTGGCGCATGATGGTGAAATCGCGACACGCCTCGGTTTGCCCCCTATTCCGGTTTGTGCAGAAACTATTGCTTTGTCGAATATCATTTATCTGGCACGTGAAACTGCTGTGAAAGTCCATCTGTGCCGAATTTCCAGCGCAGAGGGTGTATCCCTGGTGCGAGCTGCCAAGCAGCAAGGATTGCCTATCACTTGTGATGTTTCGATCAATCATGTTCATCTTTCAGAGATGGATATCGACTTCTTTGACACCAATTGTCATCTTATTCCCCCTTTGCGAAGCTTGCATGATCGAGACGCACTCTCTAAGGGGCTGATTGATGGCACCATCGATGCTATTTGCTCGGATCATGCACCGGTGGATGAGGATGCCAAGTTATTACCATTTGGACAAGCTGGAGTTGGCGCAACGGGTCTGGAATTGTTATTGTCGCTGACGTTTAAGTGGGCAACGAGTATGAATATCCCGCTGATTGAAGCGTTAAACACGGTTACGTTAGCGCCTGCCAGGATATTAGGTATTGATGCAGGGCATCTAACCCTCGGTGCGCCAGCTGATATATGTATTTTCGATCCGGAAGAATATTGGTATGTGTCTGCTTCCACGATCAAAAGTCAGGGTAAGAACACCCCATTCTTGGGTAGGGAATTGCCCGGACGGGTAAAATTTACGCTGACCGATGGCAATATTGTGTATGAAAGTTAATTTTCCGAAAATAAGATGGAAATCAGCAAACGAGATACAAAGTGCAGCATATAACAGTACATTAGGGAAAGCCTGAATAAGTGGCTATTGTGGCATATTGTTTCGTTGCACGATGCTCGCTCCTCTCGCCATCTATATAAAATATGGGGCTACGCAGAAACGAAGTTTTGCTAAAACTTACGAGTTCATTTTATCGTTTCTGTGTTCCGTGCGCATTGTGCCCGGTATCCACCTTGCTCACTTATTCAGCTCTTCCTTAAGATAGTGAGGAGTAATCACAACGTTTTTCACATAGCCTTTTAGTATTTTCTTAATCAAACAAAAGGTGCTATGAAACATGTGTTTTATTTGCATCTAAAAATAATAATTCTAGACAATTATCATTATGAATCCTTTACTTGATTTTTCTGGACTACCTCGTTTTATAGATATTAAAGCGGAACACGTTACCCCTGCAGTGGAAGAATTGCTGCATGATTGCCGAGAAGTAGTCACCAAAGCTCGTGCTGCGGTAACTCCACCTACCTGGCAAGATTTTGTGCAGCCCATGGTTGATGCAAATGAACGATTGTCACGTGCATGGGGACAAGTTTCGCATTTGAATGCTGTGATGAATAGTGCAGAATTACGTGAAGTATACAATGCTAACTTGCCGCGTATTACTCAGTATTATGCTGAATTGTCGCAGGATCAGGCATTATTTGAGAAATTTAAGCAGTTACGAGGTAGTGAGGAGTTTGACAGCCTCAGTCGTGCTCGGAAAAAGATCATTGAAAATCAATTACGTGATTTTCGCCTCGGTGGTGCTGAGCTGCCCCTAGAGAAGAAAGCGCGCTTTATGCAAATTCAGGAAGAATTATCAGCGCTTTCTGCAAAATTTAGCGATAACTTGCTCGATGCGACCAATGATTTTTTTCTACTCATAAAAAATGAAAGTGAGCTCTCGGGTATTCCTGATGATGTGCTGCATGCTGCCAGAGAGGCTGCCGAGAAAGATCCAAGTATTTCTACTCCTGGCTGGAAATTCACCTTGCATGCTCCTTCCTATTTAGCCGTTATGCAATATGCTGATAATCGGGCATTGCGCGAGAGTATGTACCGTGCCTATGTGACCCGGGCGAGTGAAATTGACAGCCTTGCGCATGGTGCATCCAACTGGGACAACATGCTGCTGATCAATAAGATTCTTCAGCTCCGACAAGAAGAAGCCAGAATGCTGGGGTTTGATTGCTATGCAGAAGTTTCTCTGGTGTCTAAAATGGCTGAATCGCCCAGGCAGGTATTGGATTTTCTAAATGAACTTGCGGCTAAGGCTCGACCCTATGCAGAGCGCGATCTGGCTGAGTTGAAGCAATTTGCTGCAGATAAACTGGAACTGGAAAAACTCGAATCATGGGATCTGGCCTATGTTAGTGAAAAGTTGCGAATGGAGCGTTATGCCTTTTCTGATCAGGAAGTCAAACAATATTTCCCTGAAAATAAAGTATTACCAGGCATGTTCAAATTAGTGGAAGCACTCTATGGCATTAGCATTAGTCAGGTGCCGCCATCCTCTAATATTCAATATTGGCATCCAGATGTAAAATTCTTCAATATCTATGATGCCAAAGGTGAGCTGGTTGGCCAATTTTATATTGATCTCTATGCGCGCCCGAGTAAGCGAGGAGGAGCATGGATGGATGATGCCATTACTCGGCGGCGTATTGAGCTGCCAGGAACTGGAAAATCGGCTATCCAGACCCCCGTGGCTTATCTGACCTGCAATTTCTCCCCCCCGGTGACAATCAATGAGCAAGTACGTCCCTCATTATTTACTCATGATGAGGTAATCGTGTTATTTCACGAATTTGGTCACGGCCTGCATCATTTGTTGACGCAGATTGAGGATTTGGGCGCCTCCGGAATCAATGGGGTGGAATGGGACGCAGTTGAGCTGCCTAGCCAGTTTATGGAAAATTTCTGCTGGGAATGGGAAGTGCTAAACCATATGACTGCCCATATCGACAGTGGTGCGTCCCTGCCGCGAGAACTATTCGACAAAATGCTGGCTGCCAAGAATTTCCAGAGTGGTATGCAGACACTGCGTCAGATTGAATTTGCCTTGTTTGATATGGGTCTGCACTATGATTTTGATCCCCATGGGGAAAAAACTGTGTTGCAGTTACTCGATGAAATTCGTAACCAGGTTGCCGTGGTCATTCCACCTGCATTTAACCGTTTCCCGAACAGTTTTTCGCATATTTTTGCGGGTGGTTATGCAGCGGGCTATTATAGCTATAAATGGGCAGAAGTTTTATCCGCCGATGCTTACAGTTTATTTGAAGAAAATGGTGCTAATCAGGTAGTTAATGCCAAGACTGGCGAGCGTTTCAGGAATGAAATTTTGGCAGTAGGTGGAAGTCGTCCAGCACTGGAGTCCTTTATTGCTTTTCGTGGTCGGGAGCCCAGCATAGATGCATTGTTGCGGCATAGTGGTATGGCAGCCTGACGGCTGTGTATAAAGTAAGAAAAAAGAGAAAGTTTGAGGAAAAAGAAATGCTGGGACAGAAGAGTTTCTAGCAGGCAAGATTTTGTCTCTGTTGACCTGCTGCTACCTGGATGCTATGTGCTCCAAAGTGGTTACCATAGCAGCTTTCATAAAGATAAACTAATTGTCCCAGTGCTCAATAAAGCATCAATAGAATAATTCTAGATTTCTCCGTTGAGCGGGATGGAGTGTGCAGTTTTGCGAGTGCGGGGCAAGGTGGGACGACGCGGAATGATCGTTCCATTCCAAGGAGTGCAGCACAGCCATGTGCTTGCAAAATCGCATAATCCGTACTGGAGCGGAAACACCCCAATTCCTTGCCCATGCAGTAACAAGTACATCTAATCTGTGCCAATATCTTTAGCAAGAAGTCTTTGAAATTATTGCAGCTCCCCAACCGCATTACTGAAAGCTGTGATAATGTTTGGGCTCACGCTAGTATAGGCGGTAATTGAGGAGTAATTGTATTTTTTTCCTTTGTTGCTGCACCTAATAAAGCAAAGCCATGAAGATTGCCTACCATATCCTGAAACAGGGCTTTAACACCATCCTGATTAGCGTCAATCTGCCACTCACCTATCACATTAGGATCTGGTGGAGAGACTACGATAGGACAAGCTGGCGTTTTAACGAATACCGGCATAGGAGGGTAGTGAACCGGTGTGGGTGTACCTGCCACAGTTGCTGCCAAGGCACGAGCTGCATGAGTAATAGGCATCACGAATGGCAGCACTTTACCGTCTACTTCAGCGCAATCACCCAGTGCAAAGATATTCGTATTCTCAGTCGTATTCTCAGTCTGTAAATATCGGTTCGTTACCACGCCATGATTTACATAAATACCAGCTGCTTTGGCTAGTTGAGTGCGTGGACGCAATCCTACGGCTGACAAAACAAGATCTGCCTCAATCATTTGATCTTCATCGATGATCAAATGATAACGGTTTCCGATTCGCTCAATCCGCTGTACCTTAGTTTTCAAATGAAATCTAATTCCTGCTGCTGTTAGCTTATCCTGTAGATACTTACCTGCCTCCTCGGGGAGTAACCTACCCAAAGGATGTGCGCCGATATGAATTACATGCACCTGATAGCCTGCTATTGCAAGATCATTGGCAAATTCACAGCCGATCAATCCTGCCCCCAGAATGGCGATTTCTTTTTTATCTTTCAGTGTTTCGCGGAAACGATGGTAATCATCGAGATCATTGACGGATAAAACTTCTTCCACTGCATTGCCTGACAAGGGCAAGCGAATCGGATCCGCTCCTACAGCCAACACCAAATGGCTATAAGATAGATTCTCTCCATTTTCAAGGAATACGGTATTGCTGGAATGTGCAATAGTATTGACGCGAGTAAACGGTCGTATCGTTATTTTTAGTTGGCTGGCCATCATTGCAGCATCAGAGCTCAAGATCGATGCTGGTGTTTTACCTGTTGCCAGCGCGTTGGACAGCATCGGTTTGGAATAAAACCCCCCATGATCGGCTGATAACATGGTAATCGGAATTTCCGTATTCAATTTGCGTAATTCTCTGGCTACAGCATAACCTGCCAGGCCGCTACCGATGATCACGAGTGATTGATGATTCATATATTTTCTACCATTTCAAAATCAACCTTGAGTACGCCACATTCAGGGCAGGCCCAGCTTTCGGGGATATCTTCCCAGCGAGTACCCGCTGGAATACCATGCTCTGGATCACCTATCGATTCGTCATAAATAAAACCGCACACTTTGCACTGATATTTCCTCATTATTTTTCAGGTCCCTCTTATCGGATGCTCAAATATGCTCTTAATTGTACCTCAACCTCAACAGGAACCTATTTTTGATTTTGCTGCTTTCTTCCCATTCCTTTTTCATGCTTGATAAAATATAACTTCAATTTATTCTAGACAGGCAGACATTGAACCATTGCCTTGTAGGGTATTCAAATATTTATTAACAAATTCTGACAGGTAGTTACTTATGAAACGTATTCTTTTATTCATTGCAACCAACCTAGCTATTTTATTATTACTAAGCATTACGCTAAGAATATTGGGCGTTGATCGCATATTAGAAGCTCAAGGTGGTGGATTAAATTACAATTCATTACTTGTGTTTGCTGCAGTCATAGGCTTTGGGGGCTCGCTTATTTCGCTTGCCATGTCTAAATGGAGTGCAAAAAATATGACAGGTGCTGTCGTCATTGACATACCTTCCAATGCTACGGAGGGCTGGCTAGTTGAAACAATACGTCGACAAGCAAAGGCCGCTGGTATTGGCATGCCAGAAGTAGCTATCTATGATTCACCCGACGTCAATGCTTTTGCTACTGGAATGAATCGAAATAATGCACTGGTAGCAGTCAGCACTGGGTTACTGCAAAAAATGCAACAAGATGAAATCGAAGCTGTCCTTGCGCACGAGGTAAGCCACGTAGCCAATGGCGATATGGTGACGCTTGCTCTAATTCAGGGGGTAGTAAACACTTTTGTAATTTTCCTAGCTCGAATTATCGGCCATGCAGTAGATCGCATTGTCTTCAGAACAGAAGAGGAGCACGGACCTGCCTACATGATTACAAGCATCATTGCAGAAATTCTGCTGGGTATCCTTGCGAGCATTATCGTAATGTGGTTTAGCAGGCAGCGTGAATTCCGGGCAGATGCAGGTAGTGCAAGTCTGGTTGGGCGCAATAAAATGATTGCTGCACTAGAACGTCTGAAACAACAATATGAACCTTCTCATTTGCCAGACAGAATGGAAGCACTCGGGATCTCAGGTCGAGGAAGTCGATTTGGCCACTTGTTTATGTCACATCCTCCACTGGATGAACGGATTGCAGCATTACGTCAGGCGGCAAGCTAAAGCTTTGGGTGGTAGGACGCCTATTCTTGGTGTCCTACCATTTATCGTTCCAAAAATAACTAGATGAGAATGATCTAATCTGTGACATAAACAACTAGTGTTTAATTGCATTAATTCATTATAAGCTTTCTGAGGTTTATATCTATAAAAAACAACTGGTTAACTAAGATAATAAAATAACTTATTTTTGCAATTAAACACTAGTTTAGTTTTTCATCATTAGACCACTTCATCTTTCTTTGTTGGAGACTATTTGGTCACTTTATTATCTTTCTTTCCCTCATCCTCGTTTTCATTATCCTTGCTTTCGTTATTTTCGTTAATTTCAAGGCCTTCATCTTCAGGTGGAGGATTACCATCGTAGACTAGATTTCTCCGCCGTTGCAGATAAGCGTCGCGTACAAATTCATATTTATCTAGCGCTGCTTCTTCAAGAGTTTTATCCGTATCTAACATCTGGGCACGCGTATCAACAGACCATCCTGCCGAAGCTGGGAGACGAACGGTCAGAAAATCAAAATTAAATGGATATATCGACCAAATTGGATGGAAAAAAGTACTATCCACTCCAATCCCCACAGCATCACGGATTGTACTAGGACCTAAGAGAGGTAGGACGAGATAAGGACCAGGGCCAATACCGTAACGACCGAGCGTCTGACCAAAATCTTCATTACGCTTGCTGATATTAATATCACTGACTGCACTAATGTCGCTTGCGAGATCGACGATACCAAACATACCAAATGTTGTATTAATAAGTACCCGGGTTGCGCTTGCTGCTGCAGTATCAAATTTCAATTGCAATAGCGCATTAGCAGTAATCACCACATCGCCAAAATTAGAAAAAACATTGCCGATGACCATCTCCAGAGGATCGGGAGTAACTGCTCGATAGCCCTTTGCTACGGGTTTCATTACATAGGCATCAAGCTTTTCATTAAATGAAAACACTGCCCGATTCATTGACTCCAGTGGGTCTCGTTTATTATTCTCGACCGAAGCACAACCAATCAGCATATACCCCAATAACATCAGAGCCGGTAATTTATAGCGATATAAGGTCATTTTTACATTTGTCAATATTATTTGTGAACAAGGCATCTTGCCATAATTATGCGATTGCGACAACTTCCTCATCGGTGGCTTCCACCCGTTCCCTGTTAAAATTTGATCAACTACCAATTAGCACGGTAATTAACGAACGGCTGCTCCTCTGTCTAGTCTCTACAGTACTCTGCTTTCTCTTGGCTAGGTACATGAGTGTCATGATGTTCATTCAGCTTTGTCGATGTGTTTGACCTACGGCTAATAAAAAGATGGCACTGACACTCCCATCCATATAAGTGTAAGAATTATAAGCGTTATTCCTATACCAATAGTGCCAACTATCATACCTACAATGATGGTTAATCCATCTTTATTAAGTAAACCTAGGGACATGATGAGAATTCCCCAACCAGGAGGGACGTTTACCAAAGGAATAGGTAGAGCTATGGAAATAGTAAATATAAAGGCAAAAATACCAATAATTCGTTCCCAGGCGCGTACGCTGATATATGTAAGCCTTGGGTGCAGATAGCTTTCAATTTTACGTAACCACGTGGTTGCTTTTTCAATCAATTTTTCCAGACTTTTTTTGCTAATTTCCTTTTTACTGATCCATCCAGGCAGCCAAGGAGATTTCATCCCCCACATCATTTGTATTGAGAAAATAAAAAGTGGAATAGAGAAAAAAGTGGTATAGCCAGGTGGAGCAGGAATAGGAAGGCAAATGGGTAAAGCTGCAATAGCAAGTAAAATACCAAACCCTCTCTCACGGAGAGAATTTTTGATTTCACCAACACTCATCTTCTCGCTAGTATTTTGTATCACCACTAATTGGAGCAATTCAGATGTAGTGCGTTCTTTGTTCTCCATTAATATTTCCTTATGATGAAACTAGGGTAATTTTATATAGATAAGTGATATTCCAGAAGGAATTTTAATGTTTCCCATAAGGTAAATAAGCTCGATGAGTGACGCATTATCTGATTTGGTTGCAGTCTGTGTTATAAGCAAATAATGGGCTAAAGAACGGTAATTCCATTTCTAAACCAAATCTGATTTTGTCGATTTCTCCTTGTCGTATTACTTATACTGCCTGCAGCTCGCCCTCGCATCATGTTTTATTTAGAAATGGAACAAATTATTTTCGGATGGTAAGAGTTGATATACCCTAAATGAAAAAGTTAGAGGTATGGTTGCATCTAAGCTATACAATTTTTATTCGATATATAACGAAGTGTGGCTGCAAGAAAGAAAAAGCAAGCCGCCCAGCTTTAAATGCTTTGCATAGCTAAATTCAAAAAAATCAGAATTATATTGAACAGGATAGGATAATGATGTTTTTGAATTTCCAGTCAGCGCATTTAAAACACTCTATCCGTGAAAACACTCTATCCGTGGATAAGGCTGTGATAATTGCTCTATATCGGTGAGAGATAATAGTTATTTCGATCGCTTAGAAAAGATGCTAATGCTTTTATTATTTTGACCAATAAACAAGATTCGAGAATGCGAATTTCATACTCCACCTTAACTGGTGAGTAATTAACATTGTTCCCGAGTTATTTTTTAATCAATTTTTAAAGCAATCCCATCTGTTTTGACTTATCTGCTCACCTAATTGCAGAATTTCATACAAGCAGATACTGGGCAGCCCGATTATCTTGCTTTACTTGATTGTTTCAAGGCTAACGTGAGCTCGTCCTTTTTTTATAAAACCTAACGCCACTGCTGCACGTTTGGTCACATCGATAATGTTGCTGTTGTGAGGAGCCAAACGATCGTTTATTTTGACAACTATACTGCGATTATTTTCAAGATTAGTAACTTTTACGAGCGTACCATAAGGAAAATCATTATGCGCTGCTGTAAACTTACTCTGATTGAAAATTTCACCATTGGCTGTTTTCTTACCTTGGTACTTATCATTGTAATGGACAGCATAACCTGTTTTGGCTAACGTGATGCCTGAGCCAAGGATTAGATAAATAATGAGGGTAGTGAGGAGCATTGAAGTAAGGCGTTTAGTCATATTTAATGTCCTCCAATGATTTATAAAATATTTTTCAGACTACTCGTGAATCAAATTTTTGAGCAAGTCGTACTAGGTATTAACCGGATTATAGTTAAATTTACTAAAACACATTGAGCTTGAGGAGATCAGTGAAATTTATTAATCATTTCATTCATGCTCATATACAGCTTCTTTTTGCATTCTTCTTCCTTGCCCACTAAATCAATCCATCCTACACTTCTGATACATTCGTTATATTCGAACTGAACCTCATTTTGCTTTTGAAGCAAATCAATTGAAGTCGAGAGTTGTTTGATGTGGGCAATAACTTTATCCAGATTAATATTTCCAACAGTATTTCCCAGCTGATCGATGCTTCTTTGGGTTACATCGAGTTTCTGTAATGGTTCATTGTTTGCGTGCTGGATTTGATTAGTAATTTCTTGTTTCGTTTCGTTGATGTAATCTTTTAGCTCATTTCCTAGCTCTCCAATACTCTTCTGAGTAAGGGTTACCAAAGTTTTTTCGTGTGCTTCAAGTTCATTCTGAACAAATGAATTGATTCCTTGTTGGAAGGTTTTTAATGAATGATCAATTGCTTGATTGAAAGATTGCATTTTATTTTCAATAAGATGACTGATATTCCTATTTTGTTTCAGAATGTCATCAGATATTTTGTCGACTGGCTCTCTCGTATTGATAATCTCTTTTTTTGCGTCGCTGATGCTTGATTTGATTTCATCGGAAACCTGATTGAAAGATTGCATTTTATTTTCAATAAGATGACTGATATTCCGATCAATCTGTTTCAGAATGTCACCAGATATTTTATCGATTGGCTCTCTTGTATTGATAATCTCTTTTTTTGCATCGCTGATGCTTGATTTGATTTCATCAGAAAAGTGTTTGTGTTTATCTTCAAGAAGGCGCAATGACTGCTTTTCATTTTCAGCAGCTAACAATGAGATGAGTAACACTTCTTTCTTTTCTTTTTGATCGAGATTGCCAATCATCTCTTCCAATATGCTGGAAGTTACTTCTTTATCGGCTAAATTTTCAATTTGATTAAGATCTGAAGCATTTAGTAATGTTTTTAGGCTGGCTTGCATTTCACCAATATTTGCTTCAGCTTTGGATATAGCAGTAGATTGGCGGAATAATTCGTAAGGTAAAAAAAGCAAAGTGAGTAGAAGACAAGTAATATAAATAACAATTTTCCAATTTCTTTTTTGTAGAATGAAACTGAAACCAAATAGGGTGAGGATCAAAATAATCGAGGGTGTCAGAATTGAAGCGATTTCGAACCAACTCCTATCTGTAACTGCACTTAAAGAAAAATTATTTAGCAGGCCAGCTATAAATTTATTTAACTCACTCATCAATCACTCCGCATAAGAACTGGAAAAATTAATAACGAAAAATACCTTTCTATATTTTTCTTATCCGTATGGTATTTGCCAATATCTTATAACTGTAAATAAATTTGATTGTATAGGCTATCAAATTTTTAGTCTGATGATTATCAGATCAGCCTGGGATATCTATGAAATCGTATTAAACAGGCATAATTACGTTCGAACATTTATAGTTTATTTGATTTCTCAGATTGATCTAGCCACGTTTCCAGCCCCATGGCGTTTAGTTCGATATCGACACGTAATAATTCATAAATCTCTGTAGGCGACCAAGTGCAGCCATGCATTGCGAGCCGTTGGCATAATAAATCTTTTAATGCTTGCACAATAAACTCATGCCTCTCTGCTGTTTTGTTAGCGGCTTGATTGGCGATATTGACAAACGCATCAATCAGATCGTGCATTTGCGTTGCATGATGCGGCAAATGACCGATACGGCTGTAGTGCGTCAGAAAAGCATATTGTGGTTGATAGCTCATAATTCGATTCAATGATGCATGGGCAGCCTCTGGATCAAATTGTACTGGGGTCGTAGTTGGAAAAACGAATTCCAGTCCATCTACATCTAGTTCCCGATAAGAAACGCCAAAGGTATCCCCTGTGAAAAAGGACTGGCTTCTTTCGTCAAAAATACAATAGTGATGACGAGCATGACCAGGAGTATCAAGCAGCAAAAGAGGACGGCCATTCAAGTCGATACGAGTTTCGTCAGGGGCTTCGAGAACACGATTTTCGTCAATGGGAGAAATTTCGCCATATAAGCGTTTAAATTCCGCTTTGCCATAAACTGCCATTACACCCGCAATTAGTTTGGCAGGATTAATCATATATTTTGCACCACGTGGATGGACAACCAATTTGGCATTGGGCAGCAATCGCATGAATTCACTTGCGCCGCCAGCATGGTCGAGATGAATGTGTGTGAGAAACACATAAGCTATTTTCTCAGGAGCAAGTTGCTTATTTTGTAGTATCTGTATGACGCCTGGCACAGAAAATTGGGTGCCTGTGTCAATCAAGGCAGCAACACCATTTTCGACAATCAGGTGGATAGCCGCGCGACCGGGGCGATGGTATTGGGCATCGATGGCAGTGATTCCAAAGTCGTAGTCGATGATATTGGGTAAATTCATATTTTTCGTTGGAATGTTTGGAGCTAAATTGAGTAATAAAATGGCTATTTCAATTTAATGAATAGGTTGTTTAAGTTGATCAAGAATGGCAGGATTCTCGAGTGTAGAGGTATCTTGAGTAATTTCTTCTCCTCTGGCAAGCGAGCGGAGTAATCGCCGCATGATTTTGCCAGAGCGTGTTTTGGGTAGATTGTCGCCAAAACGGATTTCTTCGGGCTTGGCAATTGGGCCGATTTCGTGTCCAACCCATTCTCTAAGTGAGTTGGCTATTTCAAAAGCTTGCTCGCCATGAGGGCATTTTTCTTTCAAAACGACAAATGCAACTACGACTTCTCCTTTGATTTCATGTGGCTTTCCTACGACTGCCGCTTCAGCAACCAGCGGATTGGCCACAAGCGCTGACTCAATTTCCATGGTTCCCAGACGATGACCGGATACATTCAATACATCGTCAACACGTCCCATGATCCAGAAATAGCCATCGTTATCACGATGTGCGGAGTCACCAGCTAGGTAAAAATGACCTCCACCAATATCTTGAGGAAAGTAGGTTTTCTTGAAACGCTCTGGATCTCCCCACAATGTGCGGATCTGGGAGGGAAACGGCTGCTTGATGACAAGAAATCCACCTTTTCCCTGTTCAACCTCATGGCCTGCTTCATCGATTACCGCAGCGCTGATTCCAGGTAAAGGAAACGTGCATGATCCAGGTTTGAGGGAGATCGCACCAGGAGCCGGTGCTATCATGTGGCAACCTGTTTCAGTTTGCCACCAAGTATCTACGATTGGGCAGCGGGATTGGCCCACTACGGTGTAATACCACATCCAGGCTTCGGGATTAATCGGTTCACCTACAGAGCCGAGCAGGCGCAGTGAGGACAAATCATATTGAGCAGGTAAATCTGCTCCCAATTTAATCAATGAGCGAATTGCAGTAGGCGCAGTATAGAAAGTAGTTACTTTGTGATTTTGTATAATTTTCCAAAGGCGTCCAGCATCGGGATAAGTAGGTACACCCTCGAAGACAACTTGAGTTGCCCCCATGGCCAATGGACCATACGCTACATAGCTATGACCGGTAATCCAACCAACATCGGCGGTACACCAAAAAATATCGGTCGGTTTGTAATCAAAGATCCATTGCATACTTGCCATTACACCCAGCAGATAACCTGCTGACGAGTGCTGGACGCCTTTGGGTTTGCCCGTGGAACCAGAGGTGTAGAGGGTAAATAAGGGATGCTCGGCATGGATCCATTCTGGCTCGCAGTCAGTTTGCTTGTTCTGGGTGAGCTCATGCCACCAGATATCGCGACCGGCATGCCATGGTGCGTCAATACCCATATGTTTATAAACGATAACTGATTTAACTGAGTCTGTTCCGCCCATGCTGAGGGCTTCATCGACAGTTGCTTTCAACGGGTGATTTTTACCACCACGCGTTTGCTCATCTGCAGTAATAACAGCTACTGCACCGGCGTCAACGATGCGTTCGTGTAGACTTTTAGCAGAAAATCCAGCGAATACGACCGAGTGAATAGCGCCAATGCGCGCACACGCTTGCATGGCGACAACAGCTTCAATACGCATTGGCAAGTAAATAATGATGCGATCGCCTTTTTTGATGTTAAGTGCTTTCAAGCCATTGGCAAACTGACAAACAAGCTGGTAGAGCTCGCGGTAAGTGCAACGGCTTACCTTGCCATCATCAGCCTCAAAAATAATAGCTAATTTATCCGGTTGACTGGTAAGGTGCCGATCAAGGCAATTATATGAAATATTTAGTTCACCATCCTCAAACCATTTGAAAAAAGGAGGGTCTGAATCATTCAGGACACGTGTAAAAGGTTTATGCCACAGAATATATTTTTGTGCCAACTTACTCCAGAAACCGGGGTAATCCTTCTCAGCTTCAGCACACAACGCTTGATATGCTTCCATACCAGCCAGATTAGCCTGTTCAACAAATTCCGGAAAAGGGGGAAAGACACGTGCTTCATGCAGTACGGATACGATGGTAGACATAGGACAATCCTTTATTTCATTATTTTGTGGCGAAGAATGATGAACAGGAAAATTGTACCATTCATGGGGCCGGAAGGAAGTTGCTCTTCACCATATAGCTAAATATATTGACGCTTGAATGACAACCTACTGCTTAATACTGCTTTATGGGATAATAATCTTATTATTTTGGAATATCGTAAAATGAAGACGTTATACGACAAACTTTGGGAAAGCCATGTGGTGCATGCAGAATCAGACAGCCCCGACAGCATGGTCATTCTTTACATTGATCGTCATCTGGTGCACGAAGTAACCAGTCCTCAGGCGTTCGAGGGATTGAAATTGGCTAGACGCAAACCCTGGCGAGTGAATTCGATTCTAGCGGTAGCAGATCATAATGTACCTACAACCGATCGGAGCAGTGGTATTAGCGACCCAATATCGCGCTTGCAAGTAGATACTCTGGATCAGAATTGCGAGGAGCTGGGCATAATCGAGTTCCGAATGAACGATCAGCGACAAGGGATCGTGCACGTCATTGGGCCGGAGCAGGGTGCGACGTTACCAGGGATGACAGTAGTCTGTGGAGACTCACATACCAGTACCCATGGTGCTTTTGGCTGTCTTGCCTTTGGTATCGGTACATCCGAGGTAGAGCATGTACTGGCGACCCAGTGTTTGTTGACCAAAAAATCTAAGTCGATGCAGATATTGGTCGAAGGCAAACTAGGGTATGGGGTGACGGCCAAAGATATTGCGCTGGCGATTATTGGTGAGATCGGTACAGCAGGCGGTACAGGTTATGCGATTGAATTTGCAGGGAGCGCTATACGGGCACTTTCCATGGAAGGTCGCATGACGCTTTGCAATATGGCAATTGAGGCAGGTGCGCGTGCAGGGATGATCGCGGTGGATGAAACCACGATCGAATACATTAAGGGGCGGCCTTTTGCGCCGAAAGGTGCGATATGGGAGCAAGCAGCCTCCTATTGGCGTACCTTAAAAAGCGATGAAGGAGCAGTATTTGATCGGGTAATAAAACTTAAGGCAGAACAAATCAAACCTCAGGTAACTTGGGGAACCTCTCCGGAGATGGTGACTTCAATTGACGGCAGGGTACCGAACCCGGCTTTGATAGCTGACCCAATCAAGCGCCACGATGCAGAGAATGCTCTGAAATACATGGGACTTTCACCTAATACTCCAATCGATGAGATTTTTCTTGACAAGATTTTTATTGGTTCATGCACCAATTCACGAATAGAAGATCTGCGAGAAGCTGCTTCAGTATTGAAAGGCAGGCATATTGCTCCTAATATCAAGCAAGCTCTCGTGGTTCCAGGCTCAGGTTTAGTAAAATCTCAAGCTGAGCAGGAGGGGATCGATAGAATTTTTCAGGAAGCGGGATTCGAGTGGCGAGAACCTGGTTGTTCAATGTGCCTCGCGATGAACGAAGACAGACTTATGCCAGGCGAGCGTTGTGCTTCGACATCAAATCGTAATTTTGAAGGACGGCAGGGGCCGGGAGGCAGAACACACTTGGTCAGTCCTGCCATGGCAGCAGCAGCAGCAGTAGCCGGTCATTTCGTTGATGTTCGTACGATGAATGAATAGCCTAACACTCTATTTTTGTTTAAGGAAATACAAATGAAAATGATATCTGTATCGATTGGATTGTTGTGGATTGCTCTGCGGTTGACCGGCTGTCATACCATGCAGGGACTTGGTAAGGATATCGAGAGTGGCGGTAAAGCAATCGAGAAATCTGCTCAATAAGCAAAGATATGAAAAAATTTGAGTATTGTATTGTCGTGGCAGCAGCAGTAACGGGTCATTTCGTTGATGTTTGTACGATGAATGAATGGCCTAAGACTCTATTTTTGCTTAAGGAAATATAAATGAAAATAATATCTGTATCGATTGGATTATTGTGGGTTGTTCTGCAGTTGGCTGGCTGTCATACCATGCAGGGGCTTGGTAAGGATATTCAGAGTGGCGGTGAGGCAATCGAGAAAGCTGCTCAGTAAATAGAGAATAGAGATATGAAAAAGTTTGACTATTGTAAAGGATTGGTGGTCCCGCTGGATCGCGCGAACGTGGATACGGATGCTATTATCCCTAAACAATTCCTGAAGTCGATCAAGCGTTCAGGTTTTGGTCAGTACTTATTTGATGAATGGCGTTATCTTGATCACGGTGAGCCGGGAATGGATGTATCGCAGCGTAAAATAAACCCTGATTTTGTGCTTAATCAACCTCGCTATCAGGGAGCAGAAATATTGATTGCACGTGATAATTTTGGTTGTGGTTCAAGTCGCGAGCATGCACCCTGGGCACTTCAGGATTACGGTTTTCAGGTAATTATTGCACCGAGTTTCGCTGATATTTTTTTTAACAACTGCTTCAAAATAGGATTATTACCTATTGTGCTCGATTCAAATGTGGTGAATAGGCTTATTAATGAAGTGATAGATATCAGTGGTTATTGTTTAGCCGTGAATCTTTCTGCCCAGACAGTGACGACGCCGACTAATGAAGCCTATGGCTTTGATATTGATCCATTTAGAAAACATTGTTTAATTAATGGCTTGGATGAAATCGGCTTAACTTTACAGCATGCTGATAAAATCAAACAGTTTGAGGCAAAGCGACGGAAAGAGCAGCCTTGGTTATTCGCTTGAAATAAATTTTCCGTGTCAGGAAAGAATAATATGAAAATTGCAGTTCTAGCAGGTGATGGGATCGGCCCAGAAATTACTGGGCAGGCTGAAAGAATTTTATTGGCACTTAGAAGTGATGGACTAAAACTCGAGCTGGAGCCTGGTTTATTGGGCGGGTGTGCAGTGGATGCCAGCGGCGAGCCTTTCCCGGAGATAACTCGTAAACTCGTTAAAGAAGCAGATGCTGTGCTGCTGGGGGCAGTGGGTGGTCCAAAATATGACGGTTTACCTCGGGAGAAACGTCCTGAGCAAGGATTGCTTGCTATTCGTAAAGAACTTAATTTATTTGCTAATCTACGGCCAGCTATTCTATATCCTGAATTAGCGAGTGTTTCGACCTTGAAACCCGAAATTGTCTCAGGTCTGGATATCTTGATTGTACGTGAGTTGACAGGCGATATTTATTTTGGTCGGCCACGAGGTATTGAGCGACGAGATGGTCAGCGCGTGGGTTTTAATACTATGATCTATACCGAAGCGGAAATAAGCCGAATTGCTCATGTCGCTTTTCAAGCAGCACGCAAACGAAAGGGTGGGCTATGTTCCGTGGATAAAATGAATGTGCTGGAGTGTACCCAATTATGGCGTGATGTGGTTACTGAAACAGCTAAGGAATATCCGGATGTAAACCTTTCTCATATGCTGGTAGATAATGCAGCAATGCAATTGGTGCGTAATCCCAGGCAGTTTGATGTGATCGTGACAGGCAATATGTTTGGCGATATTTTATCTGATGAAGCTTCTATGCTGACCGGCTCAATAGGTATGCTCCCTTCTGCATCGCTAGATGATCAAAACAAGGGATTGTATGAGCCCATTCATGGATCCGCACCGGATATCGCAGGAAAAGATATGGCTAACCCTTTAGCAACAATATTATCAGTAGCCATGATGCTGCGTTATTCTTTTGCTCAGGAAGAGGCTGCCTTGCGTATTGAGCATGCAGTTAGAAAGGTTTTGGCACAAGGTTTTCGTACCAATGACATTTACGAACCCGGTATGAAAAAAGTTGGTACGATAGAAATGGGTAATGCCGTGTTAGCAAATTTATAAACATGTTGTATGCAGGTGGATAGGTCAACGGCAGCGATCTCAAGCTTATTTGCCTTTTTTAATTTAGGTTTAGATTTATAGCTTGTAATTCGTCTCATTGATCACGAATTAATGGTCAAGAATTACCTCTAAGATTTCAAGATTATTCACAGCATAAAGGTTATAGAAAACTAAATGAAACAAGTAGGCTTTGTAGGCTGGCGTGGTATGGTAGGTTCTGTTCTTATGCAGCGCATGCGTGAAGAAGATGATTTTTCATTGGTAGAACCAGTATTTTTCACAACTTCTCAGAAAGGCGGGAAGGGACCGGATATCGGTAAAGATATACCGCCCCTTAAGGATGCCAGGGATGTGGCAGAACTTAAGAAGATGGATATCATCATCTCCTGCCAGGGAGGCGATTATACCAATGAAATTTTTGGTAAGTTACGTGAATCAGGTTGGAAAGGTTATTGGATCGATGCAGCATCAGCTCTTAGAATGAAAGATGATGCTGTTATCATTCTTGATCCTGTCAACATGCCTGTTATCAAGCAAGCCTTGCATGATGGCGTAAAGAATTATATCGGTGGTAACTGTACCGTTAGTTTGATGCTGATGGCAGTAGGTGGTTTGTTTGAAAAAAACATGGTCGAGTGGATGAGCGCTATGACCTATCAAGCTGCTTCGGGTGCAGGTGCTCAAAACATGAGGGAGCTACTTCTGCAAATGGGTGAAACCCACCGTGTGGCTGAGGATCTGTTGAATGATCCAGCCTCAAGCATCTTGGATATCGATCGTGAAGTTGCAGAGAAGCTACGTGACAAAGAATTTCCTGTTGAGAATTTTGGTGTGCCTTTGGCAGGAAGCTTGATTCCTTGGATTGACAAGGAAGTTGCTCATGGGCAGAGTCGTGAAGAATGGAAAGGTCAGGCCGAAACGAATAAAATCCTAGGTCATACAGATAAGCCTGTGCCCGTTGATGGTATTTGTGTTCGTGTTGGTGCAATGCGTTGCCATAGTCAAGCATTGACGATCAAACTTAAGCAAGACATTCCATTGGATGAAATTGAGGGCGTCATTGCTCAGTCAAACAATTGGGTGCGAGTAATTCCTAACGAACGAGAAAGGTCAACAAAAGAACTTACGCCAGTTGCTGTTACCGGTAAACTGGACGTCCATGTTGGGCGGTTGCGTAAGCTTAATATGGGTGGAGAGTATCTTTCTGCGTTTACTGTAGGTGATCAACTACTATGGGGAGCAGCAGAACCATTACGTAGAATGTTGCGGATACTGATTGAAAATTAAATAATTATCTCTCAAGAAATTAAGGGAACATGTCGTTTCTTTAATCTGCTCTGATCATTTAGAGTGATAGAATTGGCCTGCGATACAAAAGGTAGTTCTATGGCCTTTATTTTTGTTAGTAAAGTGGTGGCAGCATATCTTCTATTCCAAGAAATGAGAGGATATTTCTGTGAATAAGATTTATTTTAGGGCATGTTGGTTGATAGTTTTGTTAATGTTTCCTTGGTTGGCTTATACGGCTGGTCTAGGAAAATTAACTCACAGTTCATTTCTGGGGCAACCATTTAAAGCGGAGATAGAACTCGTTTCTGTAACAAAAGATGAGATACCAGCCTTAACCGCGCGTGTGGCCTCACCAGAAGCTTTTCGTCAAGCGGGTGTAATTTATGCATCTTATCATTCATCCTTGAGTGTTTCAGTAGAGAAACGCGTCAATGGCCAACCTTATATTCAAATTACTTCACCGCAAGCAGTGGATGAGCCATTCGTGAGTTTACTGATAGAACTCAACGGATCATCAGGGCGTTTATTGCGTGAATATACTGTTTTACTTGATCCGGTCGATACACAAGTAGCCGAACCAGTTAATCCGATAATCCAGCATACATCTGATCAGCCCAAAACTGCCATAACAACTGCTGAAGTGATTCAGCCAAAAATTAAGATTGATCAGAGATCAAAAGCTCGTGGAGCGGCCTCATATAAGCCGGGAATGGGCAGCACTTACGGTCCTGTTGCGCGAGGAGAAACGTTAATCGGAATTGCCAGGCAAGTTACGCCTGAGGGAGTTGATCTTAATCAAATGCTAGTTGCTCTTTATCAAGCAAATCAAAATGCATTTTTCAGAAAAAATATAAATTTGCTGAAAGCGGGGGTAATACTGCGTATTCCTGATCAAAATGAAATTTCGGCTATTAGTCAAGTAAAAGCAAGTCGTGAAATTGGAGCGCAAACCACAAACTGGCATGCTTACCGCCAAAAAGTAGCTGATGCAGCCATGGGTTCTTCATCAAAGCCAAAGGCAGAATTGAAACAATCTGCAACGGGAAGAATATCCATGACTATTCAAGAAGAAAGTTCCGTAGTCAAGAAGGCGTCGCCTGAAGAAGTATTGATACTTTCAAAAGGTGAGCAACTTGCAAACCACCAGAATATTGAAAATCTTAACGAGAAAAAAAGCAGCGCAGCCCAAGATTATGTACGAATGATGGAAGAGGATGCCATCGCTAAAGATCGTGCTCTGAAAGAGGTCAATGAACGAGTCGCTTTATTGGAGCAGAATATTGAAAGACTACAGCGTCTGCTCGAGATTAAAAGCGCAGGCATGACCGATACTCAAACCCAGGCAGAGCAATCTCTTGCCCAAGTGGCGCCAGCGTCAACGCCACCTGGTCGAAGCGAAACTGAAACAATGCTTAGTGATTCAATAGATTTAGCACCAACACAAGAAATAAATCACTCAGAACACTCTGAAAAGATCGTATCTGCACAATCTATTATTCCAGAACAGCCTATAAGCCAAGTTCCATTGCCTGATTCTTCTGAATCGATAGAGACTGCTTTATCAGATCAAATTATGGGCTTTGTTACAGATGATTTGGAATTAGCGGGGGGGGCGATTGCAGTTTTGCTCACGGGTTGGTTGGGTATATCCATGCTTCGCCGAAGAAGGAAAGGAAGTAATAACATGGATGATGATGTTTTCGACTATCTCGGAGAAACTACGAAAAATAACATGAAGGCATCGCCCATGGCAGAATTAGCGTCAGCGGAAATGATGATATTGGATAAGGTGCAGGCCGCCAGAAAGAAAGATGTGATTTCTGAGTTTTCTCAAGATTCTAAATATTTAGAATCAGAAGAATCGAAAGGTAATTTATCCGAATCTGTGTCTGAGTTCTTTTTTGGCAAAAACTTAAGTGGAAGCTTTGTCAATGATCGGAATGCTGATCCGAATCATGAGCGTGCTCAAATTGAGCTTGATCCGTCAGAAGGTATATCAGCTGAACAAGATCCTGAAACCAAATTTGATTTGGAAAATATTGACAAGAACTTTTCGATCGTTTCAGTGGATCGCGCCCAAGATACGAACGAGGCGGATATGTTTGTTACAAAAGAGCAGTCTATTTCCAGTCATGAGTTTGCTATGAATCTTGAAGCTGAGCAAACGGATAAGAAGGATTCTTCTTATGAAGAGAAGGGTATACCGTTCAGTATCGATTTTCCTCATGATTTAAAATCTTCCAACTCAATGACACCGTTAGATAAAGGAGAATCTTTATCAACACAGGACAATGCTCAATCAACTAAACTCAATCTGGCTTTGGCTGATATCAAACTCGATTTGGATGATGAACCTGAAAAGATGACTGGGAATGGAGTAGCTCATGATAAAGATGAAAGTACACCGTGGAATGAAGCTGCTGTGAAAATTGATTTGGCTCAGGCTTATCTGGAAATGGAGGATAAGGAAGGTGCCAGGAAGATCCTGGAGGAAGTCATGCGTGAAGGTAATGAGGAGCAGCAAGCTATAGCAAGATCAATGGTAGAGGATTTAAAGTAGTTATTCATTAAACCTGGATTTCTCAGCTGATCGCTTGCACTGGTGTTAACATTATGAATATAATAACCTTTCCTGTAAATTTCATTCTCATCTTCTGGATATTCCTGCTTCGGTGTGGATTGCGCTATTTTGCAAGCACATGGCTAGGTTGCAATTCCTTGGAATGGAACGATTTTTTCGCATCGTTGCGCCTTGCCTGCACTCGCAAAATTACATACTCCATTCCGTTCAACTGAAGAATTTAGGTTAAAATTTCAAAGTAATGTGATTGTGATTCCTGAAAAACAGATCGGTATTGCGATTGTTATATTCTTGTGAGAATAGCTTTAGTTCTAGAATATAGTGGGGAGCGGTATCATGGTTGGCAAAACCAGCCTGCTTGCATCTCAATTCAAAGTGAGCTAGAGACTGCATTATCTAAAATTGCTAATTGTAAAGTTGGAGTCGTTGGAGCAGGTCGAACAGACGCGGGTGTTCATGCACTATACCAAGTGATTCATTTTGAAACACCCACACGAAGACCTATGAGTGCATGGGTGAGAGGGGTTAATGCACTATTACCTGATGATATTGCCGTATTGTGGGCCTCAGAAGTGGGTGAAGCGTTTCATGCACGTTATTGTGCTATCGAACGGCGTTATCTTTATTGCTTGCTAAATCATCCTGTTCGGCCTGGGGTATCTCAAAGGAAAGTAGGATGGTTTCATAAGCCGCTAGAGCTTGAAAAAATGCAACAGGCGGCGGCCATGTTGTTGGGTGAGCATGATTTTAGCGCTTTTCGTACTGCTGAGTGTCAGGCGAAAAATCCGGTACGAAACTTAACCATGTTAGAGATCACGCAATATGGCCATTTTTTCATCTTCGAGTTCCGTGCTAATGGCTTTCTACATCATATGGTGCGTAATATTGTCGGTAGCTTAGTATATATCGGTCATGGTAAATATCCTCCTGGATGGATGCAGCTGTTGTTACAAAATCGTGATCGAACCCTTGCTGCGCCAACATTTTCTCCTCATGGGTTATACTTGGCTGGGATTAGCTATGATGCTAAATGGAATTTGCCTCCTTTCAATCAATCTCCTCTTGCAACTATTATGCTGAGTCCAAATAGGTCTCTGGTAAAAGTATAGAATCTGGTTGAAATCAAGATTGATCAAATCATATAGAGAGGTAATTTCATTTCCAAATCAAACATGACGCGAAGGCGAGCCGCAGACAGTATAAAAAATAATACGGCAAGGAGAAGCCGACAAAGTCAAGTTTGATTTAGAAATGGAATAAGAAGTGGATTATTTATATGTTTAAAATGGAGTGAGTATTTTGTGCCGATCCGTGTAAAGATTTGTGGTATAACACGCGTTGAAGATGCGCTGGTAGCGGCGCAACAGGGTGCAGACGCTATTGGATTTGTTTTCTGGCGTCAAAGTGCGCGTTTTATTTCTCCTACTCAGGCACGTGAAATCGTATTGCGCTTGCCGCCTTTCATGAATGTAGTGGGTGTTTATGTTGATCCTTCTCCAGAATGGGTGGAAGAGACTTCCATCACAGCTGGGTTGAATTTGCTCCAATTTCATGGAGAGGAGACGCCCGAATTTTGTGGTCAATTTATGTTGCCTTATATTAAAGCTTTGCGTGTCAGGAAAGAGATGGATTTGTTACAATACGGAAAGCTTTACCAGAATGCCAAAGGATTATTATTGGATACCTATACAGCAGGGATGCCAGGTGGTACTGGGCAAGTATTTGACTGGAATTTGATTCCAACAGATTTTCCTTTACCACTCGTGCTTTCAGGCGGCCTTAGTCCTGATAATGTGGTGAATGCGATTAGACAAGTTCGGCCATGGGCCGTAGATGTATCTAGCGGGGTAGAAGTCGCAAAGGGTATTAAGGACGTGAACAAAATTTCTGCTTTTATGCAAGGAGTCAAGAATTGTGAAGATTTATGATCTTCCAGACAAGCATGGGCATTTTGGCCCATATGGTGGTACATTTGTAGCAGAAACACTTATCGCAGCACTGGATGAATTACTTGCTCAGTATCAGCATTTCCGGGATGACGCCGCTTTTCAAGCGGAGTTCACTCATGAACTCAAGTATTACGTTGGGCGTCCAAGCCCAATTTACCATGCTAAGCGTTGGTCAGCTCATCTTGGTGGCGCCCAGATCTTGCTCAAGCGGGAAGATCTGAATCACACAGGTGCTCATAAGATAAACAATACTGTGGGGCAAGCATTGCTAGCAAAGCGCATGGGCAAAACCCGAGTGATTGCTGAAACAGGTGCAGGTCAGCACGGTGTCGCAAGTGCGACAGTTGCTGCGCGTTATGGCATGGAATGCGTCGTTTATATGGGCTCGGAGGATGTGAAGCGTCAGGCAACCAATGTTTATCGAATGAAATTGCTTGGTGCTACAGTTATACCGGTTGAGTCTGGTTCTCGTACGCTTAAGGATGCGTTAAATGAAGCGATGCGAGATTGGGTTACCAATGTTGAAAATACTTATTACATTATTGGCACGGTTGCAGGCCCACATCCCTATCCAATGATGGTACGGGATTTTCAAGCTGTCATTGGACGAGAAGCCAGAGTGCAAATGGAAGAGGAATATGGGCGCCAACCCGATGCATTGATTGCCTGTGTGGGAGGTGGATCAAATGCTATTGGTTTATTTTATCCTTATATAGAGGATAACAATGTTCGCATGATAGGTGTAGAGGCTGCAGGTAAGGGAATTAATACCCACCAGCACGCTGCCACCTTGGTGACAGGCAGGCCAGGAGTCTTGCATGGTAACCGTACTTACTTGATCCAGGATGATAATGGTCAGATTATCGAAACCCACTCTATTTCTGCAGGGCTGGACTATCCAGGTGTGGGTCCTGAGCATGCATGGCTCAAAGACTGTGGTCGAGCGGAATATGTGGCAGTAACGGATGATGAGGCTCTATCAGCGTTTCATGCCTTGTGCCGATTTGAAGGGATTATTCCGGCACTAGAATCGAGCCATGCCTTGGCTTACGCGGCTAAACTTGCTCCTACCCTTGGGAAAGACCAATTGCTGTTGGTCAATCTGTCAGGACGGGGTGATAAGGATATGACTACTGTTGCGCAACAATCCGGAATAGTATTTTGAATAAAATCTTCCTAGTGAAGATTCATCAAATAACAATTATGCCTGAATCCAAAAGCAATGCTTGCTTTGCGTTGACTGACTGATATTTATTTAAAGATGAATCGTATTACATCGACTTTTTCTGTACTCAAAGCACAAAATAAAAAAGCGCTGATTCCATTTATTACTGCAGGTGATCCAGAACCGGAAATGACGGTTACGTTGATGCATTTGCTGGTGCAAGCAGGGGCTGATATTATTGAATTAGGGGTGCCATTCTCTGATCCGATGGCAGATGGCCCGACTATTCAGCGTTCTTCTGAAAGAGCACTGTATCATCACACCGGTTTAAAAGATGTGTTAACCATGGTGACCGAATTTAGAAAAACAAATACGGTTACTCCCGTGGTGTTAATGGGTTATGCCAATCCAATCGAGGCGAGGGGGTATGGCAATTTTGCGATGGCGGCAAAGGAAGCTGGGGTGGATGGTGTCTTAATTGTTGATTATCCGCCGGAGGAATGTGAGGAATGGGTGCAACAACTAGAAGATCAGAAGATCGATCCTATTTTTTTATTGTCACCTACTACACCTAAAAGACGGATGGAGAAAGTAGCAAAACTGGCAAAAGGTTATGTCTACTATGTGTCATTAAAAGGTGTCACAGGGGCTTCACATCTTGATTTAGTGGATGTGCGCAATAAGCTGGCAGAGGTGCGTTCGCTCATCTCTATTCCTATTGGAGTTGGTTTTGGGATACGAGATAGCGTAGCAGCAAGGGCAGTTGCAGAGCTGGCCGATGCCGTGGTGGTCGGTAGCCGTATTATCGAAGAAATTGAAAATTCCACTCGTTCTGCTTTGCTGGATAATGTTAATAACTTAGTGAAATCCTTACGTGCAGCGCTTGATGAAATCAACGGCACAATTACCTCAGATTCTGAGTGCTAGAAAGCTATGAGTTGGTTCGAACGCATTATCCCGCCCAAAATCAAGCGTAAAGCAAATGGTGAAAAGAAGGCGGTACCGGAAGGATTGTGGAGTAAGTGCGCTTCTTGTGAGGCGGTATTGTATTACACCGATTTGGTTAAAAATCTAAACGTTTGCCCTAAGTGCAGTTATCACAATCGTATTTCTGCCAGAAAACGAATTGATATGTTACTGGACCCAGGAGGGCGTAATGAAATCGGAGCAGAAATAGCGCCACAGGATCCCCTCAAATTTAAAGATAGTAAGCGTTATATTGATCGATTGACCCAAGCTAATGAGAGTACGAATGAAGATGATGCTCTTGTAGTTATGCAGGGAAGCATCAAAGCCGTGCCAGTGGTTGTGGCTGCTTTCGAGTTTGGTTTCATGGGAGGTTCCATGGGTTCTGTCGTTGGTGAGCGCTTTGTCCGTGCTATACAAGTTTGTATCGAGCAGCATTTGCCTTTTGTATGTTTTACAGCGAGTGGGGGTGCACGCATGCAGGAAGGATTGTTTTCGCTGATGCAGATGGCAAAGACATCGGCGGCACTTACGCGACTGAGTAAGGAGAAACTACCTTTTATTTCAGTCTTGACTGACCCAACCATGGGCGGTGTTTCAGCGAGTTTTGCTTTTATTGGAGATATTGTTATTGCTGAACCGGGGGCATTGATTGGTTTTGCAGGGCCACGAGTGATTGAGCAAACAGTACGTCAGACACTTCCCGATGGATTTCAGCGAGCAGAATTTTTGCTGGAGCATGGTGCAATAGACCTCATTGTCGATCGTAGGGAGATGCGTGATAAACTGGTTAATTTATGTGCGTTATTAATGCGCGTACCCGTTCCTGTATCCAGCTAACTGGAATTTCCTTTCATGATTAGAGAAAAGTTTGATAAGCAATTATATTAATATCCGATCTGATTAATTGATAACCTAATCCTACTGCTATTCAAAAATTTCTGGTTTGTTGGAATATCTCGATGGCGGAAAAAACCGCAAAACCCACCTCGCTGACTGATTGGCTGTTGTACCTTGAACATCTTCATCCCAAAGCTATCGATATGGGATTGGCTCGAGTAAGACAAGTGAAAGATACTGCGGGTCTTATTCCCACGTTTCCGGTTATTGCAGTCGGAGGCACTAATGGGAAAGGTTCAACTTGTACCATGCTCGAGTCAATTCTAAGTTGTGCGGGATATCGCGTTGGATGTTATACCTCCCCGCATCTGCTGAAATATAATGAGCGCATTCGTATTGAGCAAAAAGCAGTTTCAGATGAGGAGCTTTGCTGCGCCTTTGATGTCATAGAATCAGCCAGATTGGGTTGCAATATCTCTCTGACTTATTTTGAGTTTGGGACACTGGCGGCAATGTATTTGTTTGCTCAATCAAAAGTGGATGTCGCGATCCTGGAAGTAGGATTAGGTGGACGTTTGGATGCTGTCAATGTGTTTGATGCAGACTGTGCCATACTGACTAATATTGATTTAGATCATATGGATTATCTTGGTACTACACGTGAAGAAATCGGAATTGAAAAGGTAGGGATTTTTAGGAAGGATAAAATTGCTATCTGTGGTGAGACAAATCTTCCGGAAGTTGTACGTAAACAGATAAATACCATAGGTGCAAAATTTATTTGTATGGGTGAAGATTTTGATTATAAGGCCGACAATATTCAGTGGAATTACAAGGGGCCAGTAGGTAGCTGTTCTTCCTTACCTTATCCAGCCTTACGTGGAAGATATCAACTAAAAAATGCCAGTGTCTGTCTAACTGCATTGAATATGCTCAGAGACAAACTACCGGTTACTGCAAATGATGTGCGGCGAGGTCTGGTAGAAATATCTTTGCCTGGTAGATTTCAGGTTTTACCAGGGAGACCGACGACAATTCTAGATGTGGCGCATAATCCTGCGGCTGCGCGAGTACTAGCGGATAATCTTGGCGCTTTAGGCTTTCATCAGTATACTTATGGAGTTATTGGCATGTTAAAGGATAAGGATATCACTTCCGTCGTGCTGGCTTTGAAAAAGTGCGTGGACACGTGGTTGGTAGCAAGTACGCATACTGCCCGTGGTGCTTCAGCGGATGAAATCATTCAGGCGCTAAAAGAAATAGGAATAACAGATGAAGATAAGATTCGTGTTTTTCCAGATACGTCAGCAGCCTATGTTTTTGCTCGTGAGCATGCAACTGAGAGTGATAGAATATGCGTATTTGGCTCGTTTTATACAGTGAGTGCTGTATTAGGGGTATTACAGAAGAACTAAGTTATAAATGATCCAAAGGTAACTTCAAATGGTCAGAAATATTAGTGAAGAAGAAGCATTACTGAGAAAACGTGCGCGAAGACGTTTAGTAGGAGCGGTTACATTGGTGATTCTATCAGTAGTATTTTTACCAATGATTCTTGACAATGAGCCGAAACAAGAGCAGCAAGAAGTTGATATTCTTATTCCGTCAGAAGATTTGGTAAGTGAATCATCTCCTTGGATGATGCCAGGCGAGTCGGCTGATCACGATAGCAATGCAAATACAAAATCGGGAGAACCCTTACCATTCAGTGTGCCAGAATTTACACGAACAGATGATGAGTCGACGGAATTATATAGTACTTCACGTATTCCGATACCTTCTTCTAAACCCCGGTTAAATAAACCTGCAATTCAAACTAATAAACCCACAATTCAAGCCGCAAGACCAGAATCTATTCAACAAGCCACAAGGCCAGAATCTACTCAGGCTGCAAAACCAGAATCCCCCAAAGCTGAGGGCACATTTGTAATACAGTTGGGTGCATTTGCTGATCCGACCAAGGCGAAGCAGCAGCAACAGAATCTTGCGGCTAGTGGTGTTGACGCTTATATTGAAACGATAAAAGTAGGTAGTAATGAAATGGTTCGTGTGCGTGTCGGTCCTTTCCCAACACGGAAGGCAGCAGAAGAGGGGTATGAGAAGCTAAAGAAAATGGGATTGAGTGGTGTTGTGACAAGTAGATAGTTTGAACTTACTCATTTTGCCTTTAAAGTAATAGTAAATGACTATTTTTGATTATATTGTTCTGGGCATAGTTTCCATTTCTGTCCTTCTTAGTATTACTCGGGGTGTGGTGCGTGAAGTGGTGTCATTGCTTGGCTGGATCATTGCTTTCTTTGTGGCAAGCCATTATGCGGCAAATTTTGAACCACTCTTACCGCAGACCGTTGAAGATGGTTCTTTGCGTATGTTGATTGTGTTTGTGATGACTTTCTTTGTGGCTTTAGTAGTAGTAATGGTGTGCTCATTGCTATTGTCCAAATTGGTCAATAGCGTTGGTCTTGGCTTTATCGATAGAATTCTGGGTGCAGTATTTGGTTTTGCGCGTGGGGTGTTAATTGTCTTATTTATAGCATTAGCTGCAGGTTTTACCACTTTGCCCCAACAATCTTTCTGGCAACAGGCATTATTGAGGGAGCCATTAGAAATGATAGCGACGCAAGCAATTCCGTGGTTGCCACAAGATCTCAAAGAGCATATAAGTTTTAATAAATGATCGATACAGATTACTGGGACGAAATAAATAAGTCTATTGATCATAAGAAATACATCCATTTGGAGTCTTTCAGATTCATTATGAAGAGCTTACTTTCTTTTTTCTGTAATCTAGGTTTATTCCGAGGTTAAATATGTGTGGGATTCTCGGTGTAGTTACTCAATCGCCAGTCAACCAAGTGCTTTATGATGGTTTGTTAATGTTACAGCACCGTGGGCAGGATGCGGCTGGTATTGTGACAGCGCAGGAAAATACTTTCCATATGCATAAGGGATTAGGCATGGTCAGGGATGTTTTCCGTACTCGTAACATGCGTGCTCTGCCGGGTAATATAGGGATAGGTCATGTACGCTATCCTACCGCTGGCTCTGCCGAATCGCCAGCTGAGGCCCAGCCATTCTATGTTAATTCGCCCTTTGGGATTGTATTGGGACATAATGGCAATTTAACTAATGCAGCTGAGCTTGATAAGCAATTGTTTCAGTCTGATCGACGTCATGTCAATACACATTCTGATTCAGAGGTGCTGCTGAATGTGTTGGCACATGAATTACAAGAGTATGCAACGAGCTATCAGTTAGATCCTGCTACAATTTTTGCTGCAGTTTCTGGAGTACATCGCCGCTGCCAAGGAGCTTACGCAGTGATAGCAATGATTGCTGGCTATGGTTTACTTGCTTTTCGTGATCCTTATGGCATTCGTCCTTTAGTTTTTGGTGCAGCAGAAACAGATCATGGAACAGAGTATATGGTGGCATCGGAAAGTGTGGCCCTTGATACGCTTGGATTTAAATTGATTCGTGATGTTGCCCCAGGCGAAGCAATTTTTATCGATGATAAAGGTTGTTTTTATAGCAAGCAGTGCGCAATTGATCCTACTCTTAATCCATGTATTTTTGAGTATGTTTATCTGGCACGTCCAGATTCAATCATGGATGGTATTTCCATATATGAAAGTCGGCTTAATATGGGAAGCAGTCTTGCGGATAAAATAAATAAAACGATGCGGCATCTTGATATCGATGTCGTGATTCCCATCCCAGAATCAAGCCGCCCAAGCGCCTTACAGCTTGCTAATCATCTCGGTATCAATTTCCGAGAAGGATTTGTTAAGAACCGTTATATTGGTAGGACCTTCATCATGCCGGGTCAGCAGCATCGACGTAAGTCAGTGCGCCAGAAACTTAATGCAATCAGCATTGAGTTTCGCGGTAAGAATGTATTGTTGGTAGATGATTCAATCGTCAGAGGAACGACTAGTCGAGAAATTGTGCAAATGGCACAAGAAGCAGGCGCACGTAAGATATATTTCGCATCAGCAGCACCTCCCGTTCGTTTCCCGAATGTTTATGGGATTGATATGCCTACCCGGCAAGAATTGATTGCAACTGATCGTGATGATGATGAGATTTGTCGGGAGATCGGGGCTGATGGTCTTGTCTATCAGGATCTGGAATCTCTCAAAAATGCGATATCATCAGTAAATTCACTCGTAAAGAATTTTGAGAGTTCTTGTTTTGATGGGAATTATATAACCAAGGATGTTACCCAAGAGTATTTAGCCAGAATTGAATTGCAACGTAATTCAGGTACGAAAATATCTCAATCTAATAAGCATAGTACTCAGCTTGATCTGGGGCTGGAATTGACAGATTCATAGAGAAAATAGACTGATTCTCGCAAGATCAATAGAATCATTGGTTCGGGGTAACAAGCAAGCAGACTTAATTTGGGAAAAAAGCCGATATGTCAGATGATTTAGAGCCAGAAACGTTAGCACTCCATACGGGTATTCATCGCAGCCAATTCAATGAGCATTCTGAGGCAATGTATCTGACCTCAAGCTTTGTTTTTGAAAGTGCTGCTCAGGCAGCTGCACGTTTTTCAGGGGAGGAGCCAGGAAATATTTATTCCCGCTTTACAAATCCTACGGTCACGGCCATGCAAGAACGACTCGCTGCATTGGAAGGCGCTGAAGCATGCGTAGCCACTTCTTCCGGCATGTCAGCTATACTCGCGTGTGTGATGGGACTACTCTCAGCCGGAGATCATATTATTGCCTCACGTAGCTTATTTGGTGCAACGGTCAGCCTCTTTACGAATATTCTCAATCGCTTCAATATTCAAACGACTTTTGTATCTGCTACTGATATAGATGAATGGCGCGCGGCAGTCAAGGTGAATACAAAGCTGTTATTTCTGGAGACACCTTCCAATCCATTGACTGAGATCTCCGATATTTCAGCGCTGTCAGCAGTTGCCAAGCAAGCGAATGCATGGCTGGTGGTAGATAATTGTTTTTGTACGCCTATCTTGCAGAAACCTTTGGAGTTGGGCGCTGATCTAGTGATTCATTCTGCAACCAAGTATCTGGACGGACAGGGTAGGGTGCTTGGTGGAGCAGTGCTGGGTAAACGTGATTTGCTGATGGACGGCGGTATTTTTGGTTTTCTACGTACAGCTGGGCCTACATTGAGTGCATTTAATGCATGGGTTATTCTGAAAGGAATGGAAACCCTTAAAATCAGGATGGAGACGCATTGTGCTCATGCCATTGAAATTGCGCGCTGGTTAGAAGCACAGAAGAGTGTTTCGCGTGTTTTTTATCCAGGGCTATCATCCCATCCACAGTATGAGCTGGCCAAGCGTCAGCAAACAGCCGGAGGAGGTATTGTTACCTTCGAAGTGAAAGGTGGAAAAGAAGCGGCATGGCGAGTAATAGATAATACGAAATTAATTTCGATCACGGCTAATCTTGGTGATGCTAAGAGCACATTGACCCATCCGGCTACAACTACGCATGGCCGAATCAGTCAAGAAGCGCGTGATGCGGCAGGAATTACTGATGGGTTACTGCGTGTTGCAGTAGGCCTTGAATCCCCCCAGGATCTTAAAGCAGATCTGGCCCGGGGGTTATTATCTTGATTTAAAACATATTATTCCGTTTCCAAATCAAAGATGACGCGAAGGCGAGCCGCAGACAGTATAAAAATAATACGGCAAGGAGAAGTCGACAAAGTCAGGTTTGATTTAGAAATGGAATTAGCAGTTTTCAACTTTTATAATCACTACATCTTCTAATGGCACATTCTGGTGTCCAGCAGAATTGCCTGTTTTTACTTTCTTAATTTTATCAACGACGTCCTTTCCTTCTACTACTTTACCAAAGACACAATAACCAAAACCCTGAGCAGTAGGCGCAGTATAGTTGAGGAAATTATTATCGTTAACGTTAATAAAAAACTGAGATGTGGCTGAATGCACATCGGATGTCCTTGCCATGGCAATGGTATAGGTATCATTTTTAAGACCATTGGCAGCTTCATTCTTGATGGGAGCAAGTGTCTTTTTTTGTTTCATGTCCGGTTCGTAGCCACCACCTTGGATCATAAATCCGTCTATGACGCGATGAAATAATGTATTGTCATAATGTCCATTATTAACATAATCCAGGAAATTTTGGGCGGTAATAGGTGCTTTGTCATTATCGAGCTCTATTCCGATGACGCCATAATTAGTATGTAGTTTTATCATGTTTATTCCTAAGTTAATGATCAGAGTGATCAGAGGAACCTGCGAGAAGCTCGATAGATTCGATTACTATAGTGTTTCTCGGAACATCGCTCGCAAAAATTCCGTTTGGTCCTGTGGGTGTCGTCGCTATTTTATTGACGACTTCCATACCTTTAGTCACTTTACCGAATACCGTATACCCATATCCTTGTGTGGTTGGGGCAGTATGATTGAGAAATGAATTATTCGCAACATTGATAAAGAATTGAGCAGTTGCTGAGTGCGGATTACTGGTTCTTGCCATAGCTATTGTGCCGATCTCATTTTTTAACCCATTAGCAGCTTCATTTTCAACAGGTTGCTTCGTTGGCTTCTGGATGAGCGATTGATCGAATCCCCCTCCTTGAATCATAAAGTTTGCAATCACACGATGAAATATTGTGCCATTATAAAAACCTTCATTTACGTAATTTAAAAAATTCTCTACTGTTTTAGGCGCTTTCTCAGGATAGAGTTCCACGGTGATTGGGCCAAGATTAGTATTTATTCTGATTTCTGGTTGAGCAGCAAAAAGTGTCGTACTGATCATCAGTAACAAGACAGAGAGAAAACGGGTCATGGTGTAGTTCCTATTCAATGAGTGCATACGCCGGATCAAAAAGTGACTCCTTCCTTATGTTACAATTCCCCGGTTTTTGTTATGAGGAAAGATGGAATTTTATCTTTTATATTAAGGATAAAATTCTATAATTCTCAAATTTTACCAAGAAGATCGTTTCTCCCACAATCATTCATTCGCTGATTCGCTGTAATGCTTAAAATTTATAACACCCTGACTCGTAAAAAAGAGAATTTCATTCCTATAAATCCTGGTGAAGTCAAAATGTATGTGTGCGGGATGACCGTTTATGATTATTGTCATCTGGGGCATGCTCGTGTTCTGGTAGTCTTCGATACTGTAGTGCGTTGGCTAGAAGTAGCTGGTTTTAAGGTAACCTATGTGCGTAATATCACTGATATTGACGATAAAATCATTAGACGTGCGCAGGAAAATAATGAATCCATCGATACCTTGACCAAACGCTTCATCGATGCCATGCATGAAGATGCAGCGATACTGGGCGTTGTTCAACCCACGCACGAACCCCGTGCTACCCAATGCATCCAAGACATGATTGTCATGATGCGTACTCTCGTTCAGAAGGGTCTTGCGTACGTTGCAGATAATGGAGATATATTTTATTCAGTTCATCAATTCCCTCATTATGGAAAACTTTCTGGTAAATCACTTGAAGATCTGCGTGCGGGTGAACGTGTAGAAATTGATCTTAATAAAAAAGATCCATTGGATTTCGTGCTATGGAAAGCCGCTAAAACCGGCGAACCTTGCTGGGATTCCCCCTGGGGAAAAGGGCGGCCAGGTTGGCATATTGAATGTTCAGCGATGAGTGAGCATTATCTGGGCGAGCACTTTGATATTCATGGTGGTGGTCAGGATCTGCAATTTCCACATCATGAGAATGAAATAGCGCAAAGCGAAGGAGCGCACGATCATCCTTATGTTAATTATTGGATACATAATGGCTTTGTGCGTGTTGATAACGAAAAGATGTCCAAATCATTGGGTAATTTTTTTACAGTACGGGAAGTTCTCACGCGCTATCAACCGGAAGTCGTGCGTTTTTTTATTTTACGTGCGCATTACCGTAGCCCCCTCAATTATTCAGATGAGCATCTAAATGATGCTAAGAGTGCGCTCGATCGGCTTTATATCGCTTTGAAAGAATATGATTTGCCAGCGACTGGCATAAGCTGGGATGAGCCGTATGCTGAACGGTTCAAGGCAGCGATGAATGACGATTTCAATACGGCCGAAGCTATCGCTGTTCTGTTTGATCTTGCGGGAGAGATCAATAGAACGAGTAGTTCCCGGCTCGCAACCCTGCTTAAAGCATTGGGTGGTACACTGGGTTTGTTACAACAAGATCCGCAAGCTTATCTGCAGCATATCCTCTCACCAGAAAAATGCTTGTTTTCGCAGGAAGATATTGAACAAATGATTCAGCAGCGTTTGGAAGCGCGGAAGAAGCGGGATTTTGTTCAGGCTGACAATATACGTAAACAGCTTGCAGCAGCAGGCATTATTCTGGAAGATGGTGCCCAGGGGACAACCTGGCGTCGTCAGTAATGCTTTTTAAGTAGTACGGAAAATGAATGATCAATAAATGCTATGCGCATGGGAATATCTGAAGCGAGCATCATGATCATACACCCACTGATTCAGGAGACGACGGGCTGAATCAATGATTTCCGATGCAGTCATTCCTATCGGGCCATTCAGGATTTCAAGTAAGGCATCCGCTGCTGCGCCATGCAGATAAACAGCTAGTAGCAGTGCGTTTTCTGATGATAACCCCTGGGCGAGTAGCGCACCTATCATACCGGATAACACATCGCCTGTTCCCGCGCTACTCAAGCCAGGATTCCCACTGGCATTGAAATAACAGTGACCGTTTGGAAGTGCACAAATACTTCCTGCCCCTTTCAGCACAAGCGAGCAATTGAAATTCTTGGCTAAATTCTCTGCTGCTTTCATGCGATTGCTCTGAACAGTGGCGATATCGGTATTGAGCAGCCGAGCTGCTTCAGCAGCATGAGGCGTGAGAAGGGATGGTGCACGGCGTGTACGTAACGCGCTAGCGAGCTCAGAATGGTACGCAATCAGATTGAGGGCGTCTGCGTCCAAAACCAGGGGTAAGGAAGTCTGCAAAGTCTTTTCCAGGCAAAGACAGGCGGCGATTTCCTTTCCCAGCCCAGGACCCACGATCAGACAAGTTAGGTGATCAAGCTCAAATAGATCGTCTACCGGACGCAGCATGAGTTCTGGCTGAGTTGGATCGACGGTGGGGAAGTGATTGGCGAGCAGACCAAGGTATACTCGGCCGGTTCCTAATTTAAGTGCGGCTGAACCTGCTAATAGCGCTGCTCCGATCATGCCTGACGATCCACCCAGGATCCCCACGCTACCAAAGATGCCTTTATGGCTATTAGCTGGGCGAGGTGGAGGCAATAATGTTTTTATCATGGTTTGATCAAGTAGCCATGATTGCGGACTTTTCATGGAGATTGCATCGAGATCCAGATTGCATAAAATGATTTCTCCGGCGTATTCGCAGCCATCATGCGTCAGAAGGCCCGGTTTCAGGCCAATGAAAGTAGCCGTGATCGTTGCTTTGATGGCAGTACTGAGTGCGATCCCGTTATCTGCGCTGAGACCACTGGGAATATCGAGCGCAAGTACTGGTAAATTCATATTGTTAACGACTTCGATCAGACGTCGATATTTTTCATCCAATTGATATTTGGCAGGGTTTAGGCCAATGCCGAATAAGCCATCGATGACCACATGCCATAAGCCGGAAGAGGGTATGTCGTTATGTAGTTCACCGCCCATACTCAGCCAGTTTTGAAAGGCCTGCTTAGCATCTTGCGATAATTTGGAAGCTTCACCAGTGAAAACTGTGGTGACCTGAAAGCCCCATGCGCGTAGATAACGTGCTGTGACAAAGGCATCTCCTCCATTATTGCCCGGTCCAGCTAGCACCAGCACTTTGTTTTTATCGTTGCTAAGCAGCCTATCTTTGGTGATATGAGCAGCAGCTAATCCAGCTTTTTCCATGAGATCTGGAGGATTGGGCAGGGCAGCAGCGAGCTGTTCAATTTCACGAATGTCAGCGGTGTAATAGACAGGGATCGGGTTATTCATCTGATTGTGTGCCTTCTCGTGTAAAATGATTATTCTCAGTTTAACTCACTATTATTTCGATGCTCCAATTTCGAGGCCATAAAGCGCAATCTCACTTTCGATTACAAAAATTATCTGATCTGATTAAATCCATCGTACCGCAATTTTCGGCTATTGACGCTGAATACTGGTATTTTTGTGAAACCAAACGTGATTTGAATCAGGATGAACTGAATATTCTGCAGAAGTTGCTTAACATTGATCCAGCTCATCAATCTCCTGTAGCGAAAGGTGTATTTTTGTTGGTTTTACCGCGTCCAGGTACCATTTCACCCTGGTCATCCAAGGCAACGGACATTGCTCATCATTGTGGGCTCGATGTGATTGAAAGGATAGAGCGAGGTGTTGCATTTTATATTCAGCATGAAACAGCACTTTCTGATGAGAACAGGCGTGCAATCGAGGCAATCATATATGATCGCATGACTGAAGCGGTTTTTCATTCTTTGTCTGAAGCTGTGGTTTTATTTCATCATATCGAACCAGCACCGCTTAAAGAAATCAATATTCTGGAAGAAGGTAGAATGGCTCTGGTTAAGGCTAATCAAGCAATGGGATTGGCCTTGTCTCCTGATGAAATTGACTATCTGCTGGATTATTTTCTTGATATTAGGCGTAATCCTACTGATGTCGAGTTGATGATGTTTGCCCAAGCAAATTCAGAACATTGTCGACATAAAATTTTTAACGCAGACTGGGTTATTGATGGCGAGCAAAAAAATCAATCGCTGTTTTCAATGATACGTCATACCCATCAACAGCATCCACAGGGTACGATTGTGGCTTATGCGGATAATGCAGCCATTATCGAAGGGGCGGCGATTAATCGCTTCTGTCCTGGGAAGGATAACGCTTATGGCTACGCACTGGAGCCTACCCATCTGCTCATGAAGGTGGAAACCCATAATCATCCGACGGCAATTTCTCCTTTTCCAGGGGCCGCAACAGGAGTAGGAGGAGAAATACGGGATGAGGGAGCGACCGGGCGGGGCGCAAAACCCAAAGCTGGATTAGCTGGCTTTTCTGTTTCCAATTTGCGTATTCCAGATTTCATTCAGCCTTGGGAAGCATTGCATGGGCAAAATGGCTATGGCAAGCCAGCCCGTATTGCCTCTGCCCTGGAAATCATGTTGACTGGGCCTATCGGTGGTGCTGCGTTCAATAATGAATTTGGCCGACCTAATCTTGCAGGTTATTTTCGAACATTCGAAGCGCAAGTTGCCGGGGAGATGCGTGGCTATCACAAGCCTATTATGCTGGCTGGAGGAATTGGGCAGATTTCTGAGCGGCATACTGCAAAGCAAGATTTCTCAAAAGATGCCGTCCTGATTCAACTGGGTGGGCCGGGCATGTTGATTGGACTGGGGGGGGGCGCAGCTTCCAGTATGGATACCGGCACTAATACGGAAGACCTGGATTTTGATTCGGTACAACGTGGTAATGCAGAAATGCAACGTCGTGCCCAGGAAGTAATCGATCGGTGTTGGCAGCTGGAACGCAGTGGGCAACCTAATCCTGTTCTTTCGATTCATGATGTCGGCGCTGGTGGGCTGTCCAATGCGTTGCCAGAACTCGTTCATGGAGCTGGCTGCGGGGGGCATTTTAATTTACAGGCGATTCCTTCGGAAGAATCGAGCATGTCGCCGATGCAGATTTGGTGTAATGAAGCGCAGGAGCGCTATGTGCTCGCCATCAGACGTGAATCGTTGACTTTATTCCAGGCAATTTGTGAACGAGAGCGATGCCCTTATGCTGTAGTCGGTGAAGCGATTATTCAGCAGCAACTCATTGTGACTGATGAGAAATCTAGCAACTTACCGATCAATATGCCGCTTTCGGTATTATTGGGTAAACCACCCAAAATGACGCGTGTTGTATCGCATATTACCAAAGTGTTTCCTCCATTTGATCTGACAGGAATACATTTACAAGAAGCTGCTTATCGGGTTCTAAGATTGCCTGCTGTCGCAGATAAAACATTTTTGATTACCATTGGTGACCGTAGTGTGGGTGGAATGACCGCGCGTGATCAGATGGTGGGACCTTGGCAAATACCGGTGGCAGATGTCGCAGTGACGGCCATGGGTTATCAGACCTATCTTGGTGAGGCATTTGCGCTCGGTGAGCGCGCGCCTCTGGCACTGATCGATCCTGCGGCTTCTGCGCGCATGGCAGTAGGAGAAGCCATTACCAATATTGCTGCTGCTGCGATAAACGATCTTAGTGAGATCAAGCTCTCTGCTAACTGGATGGCTGCTGCCGGGCATCCGGGAGAGGATGCTGCACTCTATGACGCCGTTCATGCTGTTGCAATGGAATTATGCTCACAGCTAGGGATGAGTATTCCGGTTGGCAAGGATTCCATGTCCATGAAAACTGCCTGGCAAGAATCAAATGAAAATAAAGGCGATAAACAAAAAGAGGTTATTGCGCCCCTCTCACTTATTATCTCTGCTTTTGCAAGAGTGGGTGATATTCGCAAAACACTCACCCCACAATTACGCACTGATTGTGGTGAAACCGAGCTTATTTTGATTGATCTAGGGAGAGGGAGAAACCGCCTGGGTGGTTCGGCATTGGCGCAAGTTTATGGGCAATTGGGGAATGCTGCTCCAGATATATCGAGTATCGCTGAAATAGAAAAGCTTAAACGTTTGTTTTCGGTCATACAGGAGTTGAAGCGCGCGGATCGGATCCTTGCTTATCATGACCGTTCAGATGGTGGATTGTTTGTGACTTTGTGCGAGATGGCTTTCGCTGGTCATGTAGGTATGACGATCAGTCTAGACCAGTTGTGTTTTGATCCATTGGCTAAAGATATCGGTTATGAGATCAAGCCGGAGGTGCTGCATGAAAGTTCCCTGGAACGCTTGATGGCGATTTTATTCAGTGAAGAATTGGGGGTAGTGATTCAGATCAAAGTACAACATCATGCAGCAGTGCTACAAATGTTGTCAGAAGCTGATCTAAGTGAAGATAGTTTTGTTCTGGGAAGTCTCAACGAACAGGATCAGATCTGTTTTTTATGTAACAATAAAGTCATTTTTCAGGAGAAACGGGTTAACTTGCAGCGTGCCTGGTCAGAAACGACTTACCAGATGCAGAAACTACGCGACAACCCTGCATGCGCACAGCAAGAATTTGATCGTATTCTCGATACTTCTGACCCTGGCTTGAGTGCTGAACTGACTTTTGATATCGAAGAGGATATTGCGGCACCTTTTATCCAAACGGGTATCCGACCCAAGATGGCCATTCTGCGTGAGCAAGGCGTGAATGGTCATGTTGAAATGGCGGCTGCCTTTGATCGTGCCGGATTCGAGGCTATTGATGTGCATATGAGCGATATCATGACTGGGCGCGTTTCATTAGGCGACTATAAAGGGTTTGTCGCATGTGGTGGATTTTCTTATGGAGATGTGCTTGGGGCTGGCGAAGGGTGGGCCAAATCTATCCTGTTTAATGCGCGCGCGCGCTATGAATTTGAATCTTTTTTTGAGCGTAGTGATACTTTCGCGCTGGGTGTATGCAATGGTTGCCAGATGATGAGCAATTTGCATGAAATTATTCCAGGCACCGATCATTGGCCGCACTTCGAGCGTAATGTATCCGAGCAGTTTGAAGCGCGTTTTGTCATGGTTGAGATACCAAAGAATCCCTCACTCTTCTTTGATGGCATGGTAGGAAGTCGTCTGCCTATCCAGGTAGCACATGGAGAAGGCTATGCAGCCTTCAGTAGTGATCTACAATTGGAATCGGCATCATCCTATGTCGCATTACGCTTTGTTGATCACTACGGTACGCCGACCGAGCGATATCCATTTAATCCTAATGGTTCACCGCAAGGGATGGCTGGGATGACCTCGATCGATGGTCGATTTACCATTCTGATGCCTCATCCTGAACGGGTTTTTCGTACCGTTCAGCATTCATGGCATGTGGACACCTGGCCAAAAGACTCTCCCTGGATGAGGATGTTCAGAAATGCGCGTAAATGGGTTGGGTAGGTGTTCGAAGTTAATCATGAGCTGCCTTTAGTTTTCCGATGGTATTATTACGTGACTCTCTAGATCATTAATATTTTTAAGAATAATTAATAAAATGACCAAGTGGAAAGTTAGCATCCGAAGCGGATTAGTAAGCATAATGTTGTTAGCATGGGTAGGGCATTCCGAAAATTTGCCAGCACAAATTATTCCTGCCCCTAAGCCTGAATCTGCCATTAGTGATTCTGCGCGAGAATGTGTGTCGGTAGCGCATTGGATTATTCCGGGCAAGGGCAAGACCGTCTTGTCCGATATTATTGCGCGTGCAGCAAATCAATCGGTAGTTTTACTAGGTGAAACACATGTCAATCGGGAGCACCATCTATGGCAATTACAAATGCTGGCAGCGTTGTATGCTGCTCGTCCCGATATGGTGATTGGTTTCGAAATGTTCCCACGTCGGGTCCAGAAAGTACTCGATCAATGGGTGGCGGGTGAACTGTCTGAAGCTGCTTTCCTGAAAGCTTCAGAGTGGGATACGGTATGGAGAACAGATGCCAGTCTTTATCTGCCATTATTTCATTTCGCACGCATGAATCGTATCCCGATGCGGGCACTTAATATCGATACCCAACTAAGAAAGCAGGTAGCTGAGAAAGGTTTTGACAGTGTGCCTAAGAATGAGCGTGAAGGGGTAACGCATCCAGCACCTCCCAATTCTGGGTATCTCGATTTTTTGTTACCCATATACGAGGCGCATGACCGCAAGGGTAAGAAAGAGGGAAGAAATAATCGTTATGATCCTGATTTCTTACGATTTGTTATTGGCCAGCAATTATGGGACCGGGCAATGGCTCAAGAAATTCATGCGGTATTCAGCACGCAGACTCAAGGAAAAAGCCCACTGGTTGTTGGCATTATGGGATCAGGTCACATTATGTATGGCTATGGTGTTCCCCATCAATTGAAAGATCTTGGTGTAACAAAAGTTACTTCATTGTTACCATGGGATACAAACAAATCATGTCAACAACTGGTTGCAGGTTATGCTGATGCCGTTTTTGGTGTTTCCCCCTTCGTCGCGGAAACAACACCTTTGCGCCAGCGACTGGGTATTCGCTATGAGACTGCTTTGCAGGATGGCGGAGCACGTGTTCTGCAGGTTGAAAAGGGGAGTATTGCCGAGGCGGCCAATATGCTGGAAGGCGATCTCATCACTGAGATCGCTGGATTATCGGTGATGGAAGTGGGTGATATCGTGGCTGTGGTGAAGCGTCAGGCACCGGGCACGTGGTTACCGCTGAAAATCAAGCGAGGGAATGACGAGATTGAAATTGTTGCCAAGTTTCCTGCACTAGGGAAATGAAGAAGCCATCAGACTGAGACTGGCTCGTAGCTCCTGTAAAATATCTGGGTAGGATAATTTTACAGGATTGCGTTGAGAGTCAGCTCTCTTATGGTAATGACAGCGAATCGCTTTGGCTAGATTATGGTATCACCAGTAGCAATTGATTCCGCCAAACAATCCCGCCCCAAGCGCTTTTTGTGGCATTGTCACCCGCATAGGATACACTGGTATTAACATTTATCCGCCACTTATACACATGGGTTATCGAAAATTATGGGCGCTATGCTATAGGTTATAGATTATAGGCAGCCATGATTTTTTTATGCCAACGTGATTGACCATGACACAGCTCCTTTGCTAATTTGATTTTGTGATATCTTTTCAGAGAACACTTAACAAAGCCCTTTGCTTTTTTCTTTTTGTTTATAAAGAGTAAAGTCAAGTTGATGTCTTTGAAGAAGTTTGTAAAATTCTGTCCGATTGCGTTTGGCCAATTTGGCTGCTTGCGTCACATTGCCTTCAGTAATTTTTAGTAAACGTACCAGATAATCTCTTTCAAACTGTTTGCGCGCTTCTTCAAATGATACGAGCTGCGCTTCTTCCTTATGCATCGCATCATAGACCAGCTGATGTGAAATGAGAGGGTTCGCACTCAGGACAACGCTTTGTTCTATTATATTCATTAATTGTCGAACATTACCCGGCCAGGAAGCGCTGAGCAAAAAATTGATTGCTTCTGGCGAGAATCCATTAATTTCTTTTTCGTATTTTTCGGCAAAAGTACGAAGAAAATGATTGGCCAGTAAGGGAATATCTTCACGGCGCTGAGTTAGCGAAGGAATCGTTAAACCGACCACATAGAGTCGATAATACAGATCTTCACGAAAATTCCCTGCCGTGATCTCAGCTTTGAGATCACGGTGGGTTGCAGAAATAATCCGGACGTCAATCGGGATTTGCTGCGTAGACCCGACGGGTCTAATTACCCTTTCTTGCAATGCATGCAGTAACTTTACTTGTAGCAGCAGCGGCATGTCACCAATTTCATCAAGGAATAATGTGCCACCTTCGGCTAATTGAAATAAGCCTTTATGGTCACGGATAGCGCCTGTAAAAGCCCCTTTGGCATGTCCAAATAGCTCTGATTCCAGTAATTGCTCAGGAATGGCTGCGCAATTGATGGTCACAAAGGATTGGCTACAGCGCTTGGATGCTTGATGAATAGCGCGTGCAAATAATTCTTTGCCAACACCACTTTCTCCAAGAAGTAATACACTCGCATTCCCTTCCGCAACGCGTTCCACTTTGGTCAGAATATCTTCCATTTCAGCATTTTGGGTAATGATATTTTTACGCCATTCAGCTTGGGATGCTTCATAGGGTTCGCTATTTACGTTATTGCACGTAAGTCTAAGTGCCTGATCAATTTGATCGAGCAAGGTTTTTGGATCATAAGGCTTGGTGAGGTAACCAAAAATACCACGCTGAACTGCGGTGACGGCATCTGGAATCGTGCCATAGGCTGTCAGAATAATGACCGGTAGCGTTGGATTGGCGTGATGAATATGTTCAAACAATGCCATACCGTCCATCCCACTCATTTGCATGTCACTGATGACGAGATGGGGGCGTGAGATATCCAGACAGTTTAATGCTGCTTCTGCGCTGGTAGCTACGATGGTTTCAAATCCTGCAGCCGTCAAACGTATCGAGAGTAATTCAAGAAGGTCTGAGTCGTCATCGACAAGTAAGATTTTTTTAGGCTGGATCATAATATTTTATTCAAGGTGTTATTCTACGGATTGGTTGCTTTTCCATATTTTTTATAGCGTCTATCCTATTTTTCAAGGTCTGAGCGTATTCTTCCAATGCTTGCGCTTGCTCATCCGATGCTTTTAATTTTTGCGATAAATTTCTCGCATCGGTTCTTGCAATTTGCTGCTCTCTGAGTAGAGATATTAATAATTTCCTGAAATTAGCTAAGTTAGTCGACATTGTAATATCTTGTGGCCAATTATTTAGTAAATTGAGCGCAGTCTGGATATTTGTAAAAGATGTTTTAGGTAAACTGATGAGTAAGATGTATTTAAGACGACTTTCAGCATCAGGGTTATTTTTAAAGTGTTTCTTGGCATGGTTGTATTCTGAGGCCAATTGAGTAGCATTCTTTTTCTGCAGCTGGTCATAATACAACATCAATTCATCTAAACTGTGGTATTGATCCAATTCATCTTGTTGAGGAATTTGTGTATTTAAAGAGTCTGATGATTGATGGGTAGGCGTTATTGTACATCCAATTAATACAACAGAAAATATTAGAAGTAATAACGACTTGGAAACAATACTCATGACTGGACCTCAGGATCTTGAATAGGCAAAGTTAGGCGGAAATGCGCTCCCTGACCGCCATGTTTAACAAGTTCAATATTCCCACCGTGGGCAAGTGCGTATTCCCTGGCAATCGACAATCCAAGCCCGGTTCCTCTGATATGGCTATTAGGTTTGCTACGTCCCCGATAAAAGGGCTCAAATATTTTATCCACATCAGTGATATCAATACCGCTACCATTGTCAATGATATCGAGTTGGATAGCTTGATCTATTTGTATCGCAGAGATCTTAATGCAACTTTCTTGTGGAGAGAATTTTATGGCGTTTGATAAAAGATTATCAATAATAATGCCAACTCTCTGTTTGTCACATTCGAGTATGAGATCTGGACATGTCAAATCGATTTTTATTTTTCTGCTCATGATAGACAGATTCTGATCTTTCAAAACAGTGTTGATGATATGAGCTAGATTTGTACGCTGTTTGATAAGTGCCGCTTTATCTGCCTGAAGAGCGCTAAAACTTAATAAATCTTCGATACGTTTCTGCAATTGGATACTGCTTGTGTGAAGTATATCGGCAATTTGTTGCTGTTTTATATTAAGATCGCCAGTTACTCCTTCTGCAAGGAGGTTAGCACCCTCACGAATAGCGGTGAGGGGTGTTTTAAGTTCATGGGAAACATGTCGTAAAAACTGAATTTTCTGTTCTTCCAATTTAAGCAAGCGGCGACGCATCCAGTCCAGCCGAGAACCTAAGTATTTCAAATTTTCTGGACCAGTAATTCGTACTGCTTTAGATAATTTACCTTGTCCCATACTATAAATTGCTTCGTCAAGCTGACGAAGTGGACGTACTATGAATACTGAGAAAACAAGTGCTAACAAAATAACAAATGGAATCAGAATGAGTAATTCCCACTTTACCAAAGTGCGAGCACGTAAAGCCATCTCGCTTATTTCATTTACTTTCTGTCCAATTAGCCGATAATTTTCTGTAGAAAAATTCTGCGCAAGGATAAGCAGATCAGCAAATTGGTCGAGTAAATCTCGAAGATTCTGAGGAGTATTATATAAAGTTAATATTTCACGAAAAATCGTTGTCTCTAATAATTGTAGTTTCTCCAATAAAAGCTGTTGTTCAAGGTAGGGAGAAACTTCAGCAAGCTTTATCACCGTTTTTTCAAAATTGGTGTGCGCTTGGAAGTAACCCTCCAGTAAGGATATATCTTCCAGGATGTGCGCGTGTTGTACGCTTCGCTCCATCACGATAATTTCATCAATCAGGATACTGCTGCCATGATTAATTTGCGTTGCCTGATAGATAGTTTTACGGCTTTGGTCGGCAAGCTGATCGATACGTATGGCGCTGTAGATTAGCGCAGCGATTAATGGTAACCCTACTATCGAAAAGCCAAGCAAGATCAATTTAAGAAATGACTTGGGGTTGTGACGTAGTTCTGTTTGAGGGGTAACATCCAATTTATCATCCGTTTCTGCCGTAACAGAATCCATCGTACTTCTCACTACATCTATCCTTTTTATTATCTTATCTACAGTCTGACTGTGTTTATTTTATAAAAATAAAGATGTGGGGATCTTTGGACTACAACCCATTATACCGGCTATACCGGCAAGGGAAAAAACTTTCTGATGAACGTATTAGAAATAAACGACAGACTCTGGGTTTGTTGTGTCTATATTGGTGCCGAATTTTTTGAAGCCAATTCAAATTCTTTCTTTTCGTCTCAAGATAGTATTCTGGACTTGCGGTAACATGGCTGGATAATTAAGACTGTAGTGCAAGCCACGGCTTTCATGGCGTAACATGGCGCTTTGCACAATCAAATCAGCGGTTGTAACCAGGTTACGTAGTTCTAACAAATCACCTGTCACACGAAAATTAGTATAGTACTCATTGATTTCCTCCCGTAGCAGGTTTATGCGGTTTTGAGCACGTTGCAAGCGCTTGTTGGTTCGTACGATTCCCACGTAACTCCACATGAAGCGGCGTAATTCGTCCCAGTTATGCGAAATGACGATTTCCTCATCTGCATCTGTTACCCGACTTTCATCCCATTTTGGGAGGGAGATGGGGGGCAGGGGTGGTTGACTGAGAATATCCTCGGCCGCGGCCTGGCCAAATACTAAGCACTCTAGTAAAGAATTACTGGCTAACCGGTTAGCGCCATGTAAACCAGTATGAGCGGTCTCACCTATGGCATATAAGTTGTCCAGATCAGTTTTGCCTTTCCGGTCAATAACGATACCGCCGCATGTGTAATGTGCAGCGGGAACGACTGGTATGGGTTGTCGAGTGATATCAATCCCTAATTCGTGGCATCGAGCATAAATAGTAGGGAAATGCTGCTTGAGAAAATCTGGTGATTTATGAGAAATATCCAGATATACGCAGTCAAGGCCTCTTTTTTTCATTTCAAAATCAATAGCACGTGCCACAATATCGCGTGGTGCAAGTTCCGCGCGTTCATCATGCCGGGGCATAAAGCGTTCGCCATTAGGAAGCTTTAATAATCCGCCTTCACCTCTAACGGCTTCACTAATTAGAAAAGATTTAGCATGTGGGTGATAAAGGCAGGTAGGGTGAAATTGGATGAATTCCATATTGGCTATCGTGCAACCTGCACGCCATCCCATGGCAATGCCGTCACCTGTGGCAGTATCGGGATTGGTTGTATAGAGATAGACTTTACCGGCCCCTCCTGTTGCTAATACCGTGTTGTGGGCAGAAATGGTGTGTATCTTATCTGCTTTGATATCCAATACATAAGCGCCATAGCATCGGGCATTCTGCTTATCAGAATAATGGGGTAATTTAGAACTTGTGATCAGATCAACTGCAATATGATGCTCGAGTATGACGATATTAGGATGTGTGCAAATTTTTTTGCTGAGCGTAGATTGCACTGCTTTACCGGTGGCATCATTGGTGTGGATAACTCGACGCACACTATGCCCACCTTCTTGTGTAAGGTGATAACCGGTTTCGTTATTGTTATCGCGTGTAAAGTTGACTCCTTGAGAAATGAGCCATCTGATAGCTTGCGGTCCATTTTCGACTACATAGCGTGTGATTTCCTCATCACATAAGCCGGCGCCGGCAACTAATGTGTCGCGGATATGAGCGTCAGAGGAGTCTTCCATTGAAAGTACTGCAGCAATCCCGCCTTGAGCCCAAGTACTGGAGCTATCATGTAATGATCGTTTAGTGACAATAGCTACTTTCTGATTTTGTGCTAGATTGAGGGCGAGCGTAAGCCCAGCTAAGCCACTACCGATAATCAGTGTATCAAAATGATATTGTTGCATTGATTAGTTTTAATTTATTTGTAAACTGAAGCTATTTTATTAATCATAACTCAATAACTAAAGTTTCGTTGAAACTCTTATTGAATAAAAGTAGTGAACTAATCTGGATACTTTATTGTCTTTAATCCGACTTCGAATAGTTCACGGCAGATCCCCGAACAGGTATACTTTGTTGGGTGCTCAATTTAAAATTTAAGTGGCTGCATCAAAAGTTATCTATTTTTAATTTCGGGGAAAGGACGCATGGGTGATCGTGAAATCGATCAACAATTGGTTGAACGCGTGCAGCATGGTGATAAGCATGCTTTTGATTTACTAGTGATCAAATATCAGAGAAAGCTGGCACGTTTATTATCACAATTTATTCGTGATGCTGCTGAGGTTGAAGATATTGCCCAAGAAACTTTTATTAAGGCATATCGTGCATTACCATCATTTCGTGGTGAAAGTGCCTTTTATACTTGGCTATATCGCATCGGTATCAATACAGCCAAAAATTTTCTTGTATCCCAAGGAAGAAAAGTGCCCACGACTGTTAGTGAGTTTGATAATGAAGAGGCAGAGAATTTTGAAGAAGCAGGTAGATTACGAGAAATAAGTACTCCTGAAAGTGAACTGATGAGTAAACAAATTGCTCAAACGGTTAATCAATCATTAGATGCATTACCTGAGGAATTAAGGACTGCGATTGTTCTGAGGGAAATTGAAGGTTTAAGTTATGAAGAAATTGCGAGTATTATGAATTGCCCCATTGGAACAGTTCGTTCTCGTATATTTCGTGCACGTGAGGCCATAGCTGAAAAACTGCGGCCTTTATTAGGAACAGGTAAAGACAAAAGGTGGTAATGAAGGGGTGGTTTTATGAAAAATAAAATATCAGAACTGATAGATGGTGAATTGGGTTCGGTGGATGCCGATGAAGTAATCACAGAGTTAAAGAAAAATAATGATTTATTGAATGATTGGGAAGCATATCATGTGATCAGTGAAACCCTGCGACAACCTACAGCATCATTCCGCATTAATGTGTCGAGTCGAGTGAGTGAACGCTTAGTAAGCGAACCGACCTTATTTATGCCGCGTGCATCACAAGCACACAAACGAAAATTCATTACTCTTTCAGCTGCTGCATCCTGTGCTGCCTTGGTAAGTGGATGGTTAGTGATGCAAATAGAAGATGCTCCGCAAGGAACACGTGTTGCGGAAAAAGTGAATAATAAGGCCGTTGTTCAAGTTGATCATCCTGTTACTTTCCAACCCTCCCCAGCCTTTACACTTCCATTTATGCCTTACCAACCCGGTGATTATTTATTGATTCATAGAGAATTTTCACCTCATATGAAGATACAGGTGCCAGTAACGAGTGTACATCAGGTTGAAGGCAGGGAAGAAAAATCTAGGTAAGGTATGTGATAAATCTCCAGGATTGAAATTTTATAGATGCCAGCAGGTTATTTGCTTGATCGAATCAATAAGAGCTTTCGATCAAGCAAATGACTACTATCGTTATTTGTAAGATTTAATTGCGTTTCTATTTGATTATTATGTTTTCGGTATTTTACCCATTCTTTTTATCAAGAAAAAATATGCAAAAAATTGTTTTACTGTGCTGCCTGGTAATTTCCTCGATCGGTTTCGTGCATTCAAAGGAGTTACCTGATTTTACAGGTCTAGTTGAGCAATATGGAGAAGCAGTTGTAAATATTAGTACAGTACAAACACAACAGATTCCAGGAAGTCAGATGCTTCCAGAAATTCCTAATATTCCTGAAGACTCTCCTTTCTTCGAGTTCTTTCGCAGATATATGCATCCATTCTCAGGTCCTAGGAAGTATGAATCCAAATCGCTAGGCTCTGGTTTCATTATTAGTAAGGATGGCTATATCCTGACAAATTCGCATGTCGTCGAAGCTGCCAATCAGATTACTGTAAGACTAAACGATAAAAGAGAATTTAATGCACAGGTTATTGGCACGGATCGTAAAACTGACGTAGCGCTTATCAAGATCGACGCGAAAGATTTGCCTGTGGTAACTCAGGGTGATCCAGATAAACTCAAGGTAGGGGAATGGGTCATTGCAATTGGCTCTCCTTTTGGTTTCGAGAATAGCGTAACTGCAGGTATAGTAAGTGCGAAAGGTCGCTCGCTTGCGCAGGAAAGCTATGTCCCCTTCATCCAGACCGATGTGGCGATCAATCCCGGTAATTCTGGCGGCCCTCTTTTTAATATGAGAGGGGAGGTGGTCGGTATCAACTCGCAGATTTATAGCCGAACAGGTGGGTTTATGGGATTGTCTTTCGCTATTCCGATCAATGTAGCAACAGAGATAGCTAATCAACTTAAGGCACATGGGAAAGTTTCACGCGGGAGAATAGGCGTTATGATTCAGGAGATGACTGAAGAACTGGCTGAATCCTTTGGCTTGTCTCAAGCACGTGGAGCACTGATTGTTTCTGTAGAAAAAGATGGTCCAGCAGACAAAGCAGGCATTGAGGTTAGAGATGTCATTTTAAAGTTTGACGGCAAAGATATTGCTGTTTCCAGTGATCTGCCGCGTATTGTCGGAAATACTAAACCTAAATCTAAAGTAGCGGTGGAGGTCTGGCGGGACGGCGCCACCAAGAATTTCACTATTTTGGTTGGGGAGATGCCATCAGATGAAAGTGATCGCGGCCACAAGCAAAGCAAAGCCCCTGATACTTCAAACCGCCTTGGATTGGCTCTGAATGAACTCTCTGACAAACAAAAGAAACAACTGGGTGTAGAGAGTGGCTTATTGGTCGAAGAGGTACAAGCTGGCATTGCAAATCGGGCTGGTATACGCCAAGGCGACATTATTCTCGGATTGAATAACCAGGACGTCAGAACGATCAAACAGTTTAATCAGTTGCTTAACAAGGTGGAGAAAGGACGGAATATTGCACTGTTGATAAAAAGAGGGGATATGACTACTTTCATCACGATGAAGCTCGATAATTAAAAATCTACATAATGTTTGATTCTATGGATAGGAAGAAGCTGATTGTATATGGTCGAAGGGATTGCCATCTTTGCCAGGAAATGATTGCATCATTGCAAAAATTACAGAAGCATATCGAGTTTAAATTTGAAATGATTGATATCGATAGCGATCCTCAACTGGTTAGTCAGTATAATGAGCGAATTCCAGTATTGGTGTCGGCAACCGGGAGACAAGACGAAATCTGCCATTATTTCCTTGATGAAGCTGCATTAGATGCGTATTTTGCTAAAATTCGATAGAATGCTGTCGGTTAAGCATAACCGACCTTTTTATTCGAAAATAAAGCAGATCTTCATCAAGCACTAGCAAAAAATTCCTGACTGACATTTAAAATTCCAATCGAATGCAACACATTCGCAATTTTTCTATTATCGCCCATATAGATCACGGTAAATCCACGTTAGCTGATCGCATCATACAGTTTTGTGGTGGCTTATCTGATCGAGAGATGGAAGAGCAAGTGCTCGACTCTATGGAGTTGGAGCGTGAACGTGGCATTACGATCAAAGCGCAAACAGTTGCTTTGAAATATCGAGCACGTAATGGTCAGACTTTTCTGCTGAATTTGATTGATACACCTGGTCATGTCGATTTCTCCTATGAAGTGTCCCGCTCCTTAGCTGCCTGTGAAGGTGCTTTATTGGTAGTAGATGCTTCCCAAGGAGTAGAAGCTCAGACAGTAGCAAATTGCTATACTGCGATCGAGCAAGGGGTCGAGGTGATACCGGTATTGAACAAGATTGATTTGCCTGCTGCTGATCCAGATCGAGTGATTGCAGAAATCGAAGATATCATCGGGATAGAGGCAAAAGATGCCTTGCATGTTAGCGCTAAGACAGGCCAAGGCATACAGGATATGCTTGAAGCAGTTGTCAGCCGTATTCCTGCACCCAAAGGAAACCCGAACGCACCGTTGAAAGCACTCATTATTGATTCGTGGTTTGATAATTATGTGGGTGTAGTCATATTGGTGCGGGTAGTCGACGGTATCTTGAAACCTAGCAATAAAATCATGCTCATGGCTAGCCACGCTACTTATCTATGTGAGCAAGTCGGTGTATTTTTACCTAAAGCAGAAAATCGCGATTCGCTGAGCGCAGGGGAAGTGGGTTTCGTTATCTCTGGTATCAAGGAATTGAAGTCAGCCAAGGTAGGCGATACTGTCACATTGGCCGATAATCCTGCCGCCGAACCTTTGGTTGGATTCAAAGAGATCAAACCACAGGTATTTGCCGGGCTTTATCCGGTTGAATCCAATCAATATGATGCTTTACGCTCTGCATTAGAAAAGCTGCAGCTGAATGATTCATCGTTACAGTTTGAACCAGAAACATCTCAAGCACTCGGTTTTGGTTTTCGTTGTGGTTTTCTAGGTTTACTTCATTTAGATATTGTTCAGGAGAGGTTGGAGCGGGAATATGATATGGATCTTATTACCACCGCGCCAACAGTTGTTTATCAGGTTGCGCTGCGTGATGGGAAAGTGATTGAAATTGAGAATCCATCAAAAATGCCCGACATTTCTAAAATTGAAGAGATTCGAGAACCCATCATTACTACAACGATATTAGTTCCAGAAGAATATGTAGGTACCGTTATGTCTCTGTGTACCGGCAAGCGCGGTATTCAGAAAAATATGCAATATATGGGCAGGCAAGTCATGCTTGTTTATGACATGCCACTAAATGAAGTTGTCATGGATTTTTTTGATAAACTAAAATCGGTTAGTCGTGGGTATGCTTCGCTGGACTATGAATTTAAAGAATTCCGCGCCTCAGATCTGGTTAAGCTCGATATACTGATTAATAGTGAAAAAGTGGATGCGTTGTCGTTAATCGTGCATCGTGCAAGTAGCCAACAAAGGGGACGTGAATTAGCACAAAAAATGCGTGAACTTATTCCACGGCAAATGTTTGATATCGCAGTGCAAGCAGCTATTGGTGCTCATGTCGTGGCCAGAGAAAATGTTAAAGCGTTGCGTAAGAATGTTTTGGCCAAGTGTTATGGTGGAGATATCACGCGCAAACGTAAGCTGCTTGAGAAGCAGAAAGCAGGGAAAAAGCGTATGAAACGAGTCGGTAATGTAGAGATTCCCCAGGCAGCATTTTTAGCTATTCTGCAGGTTGGTAAATAATGGGCTATGGGCTGCTGAAAAATTAAATTAATTGAGTGATAACCATGAATATTTATCCTTTCCATTATGTTATGTGCTTAGTATCTCATTAGGGAAAATGAAATGAATTTTCCTTTAGTATTATTCATCTTATTGATCGTGACTGGCAGTATCTGGTTGCTCGATTTTCTCTTTTTGAAGCGCAAGCGCGGAGAGGGTATCGAAGAGCCGTGGTGGGTGGAATATCCCAAAAGTTTTTTTCCTATCATTCTGATTGTTTTCTGTCTTCGTTCTTTTCTAGTTGAACCTTTCAAAATACCTTCGGGCTCGATGATACCTACCTTACTGGTAGGAGATTTTATTCTGGTAAACAAGTTTACCTATGGGATCAGGTTGCCCGTTATCAATCAAAAGGTCATTGAAATGAATCACCCCAAACGCGGAGAGGTCATGGTATTTCGTTATCCGGAAGACCCTTCGATAGATTATATTAAGCGAGTGATTGGTTTACCTGGAGACATTGTTACTTATCGTAATAAGAAACTCAGCATTAATGGTGTGCCAGTGGAAAGGGAATTGGATGGAGATTATAAATATATTGAATCAGGACTGGCTTATGTATACACCCAGCGTTTCAAGGAATTGATAGGCGATAAAAGCTATAACATACTGATCAATCAAGAAATGCCCAATATGCTGTTATCCAGCATACATTATTTTCCCTTCAGAGAGAATTGTGCTTTCGATAAAACGGGATTTACTTGTAAGGTGCCGGAAGGAAATTATTTTACGTTAGGTGATAATCGTGATGGTAGTAGCGATAGTCGCTATTGGGGATTTGTTCCAGAGAAAAATATTGTAGGAAAAGCATTTATGGTTTGGTGGAATTTTAGTGACTTAAGTCGAATCGGCTTGTCAATAAAATAGTGAATGCAGAATGGAATTTGGAGTGGGAAGATGCGTCATATGATGAGAAAAAAACAGCAAGGTATCAGTCTTTCTGGATTGTTAATCTGGTCAGCGGTGATCGTTATGTCTGCTCTTCTAGGAATGAAATTGATTCCATCCTACATAGAATATGCTGCAATTAAGCGGGCATTAGTTGCCATAGCCAGTGACCCAAGCTTGCAGGATGCTCATCCAGGGGAAATACGCCAATTGTTCAGTAAGCGTGCAGTTATCGATCAAATTACCGCTGTGAATAGTCGCGACATTCAAATTAGTAAAGTAGGCGGACAAACAGTTTTGAGCGTAAGCTATCCTGTTAAAATACCTTTATTTGCTAATATTTCTTTATATATTGATTTTACTGCCGCAAGCAATCGATGAACCCACATAGCTTAAATACTCCCCGACTACAAAACTTTCCATTAAAAAATCAAAGCAATTTCTTTCTCAAAATTGGCTATGTTTTTAAGCAACCGGAATTATTGCAAGAAGCATTAACACATCGCAGCTTTGGTTACCCGCATAATGAGCGCCTTGAGTTCCTTGGAGATAGCGCGTTGAATTGTGCGGTATCTGCCTTACTGTTCAAACAGTTTCCACTGTTACCAGAAGGAAATTTATCAAGGCTACGCGCTAATCTTGTCAATCAACATGCGTTATTTGAGCTTGCATCGGTACTTAGGTTAGGTGATTTAATCAGGCTAGGTGAAGGAGAACGAAAAAGTGGGGGGCATTACCGCCCATCTATTCTTGCTAACACGCTGGAAGCGCTGATAGGCGCCATTTACCTGGAAGGGGGATTCCTTGAAGTCGAAAATTTTGTTAACAATCTTTACAAGCCATTATTACAAAATTTAGATCTTGAAACCTTGGGTAAGGATCCCAAGACGATGCTGCAGGAATATCTGCAGAGTCGCAAGGCCGCCCTGCCGGAATATACTGTCATCGCTACGAGCGGAGAAGCACATCGGCAGAAATTTAAAGTGGAATGTGTCATTCCAAAGCTTAATATCCGAACTATAGGCGAAGGAACAAGCCGCCGCAGGGCTGAGCAGGATGCTGCAAAACAGGCATATGAATTGATCATTCATAGCTAATGGATCCAAATGCTTCGATTACTGAGAGCGTCTATAACTTTACTTTTTTAAAGTCTTCTTGAGTTTGAGTCATTTTATTCGTACTTATACCCTCAAATTACCCTTTATTTATCAACTTAATTTTAGGGGATAAATCATGTACGACTTCAAGATATATCAAGATAGCATTAAATAAGAGCAGAAAATATTCCATTAAATCTCCTATTTATGGCTTCCCCTCATTTCAGAACTGGTTATGTTGCCATTGTTGGACGTCCTAATGTCGGTAAATCTACTTTACTTAACCATTTGATCCAACAAAAAATTAGCATTACTTCTAGAAAGGCACAGACTACACGCCATCGGATCAATGGTATTTTGACCGATGAACAATCTCAATTTATTTTCGTAGATACACCTGGTTTCCAGACGCGCCATAGCAGTCAACTCAATCAGATGATGAATCGAGCGGTTATTCAAAGCATACGCGAAGTCGATATCGTCCTGTTCGTGATTGAAGCAATTCGATTTGATGAGCGTGACGAAGGGGTGCTAAAACTGCTGTCTGCCGATCGACCAGTCATCCTCGTGATCAATAAGATAGATCAATTGGCACAGAAAACCCAATTACTTCCATTCATAGAAAGTATGACTAAGAAATTTAGTTTTGCTGGCATTATTCCAGTCAGCGCGGCGAGCGGAATACAGCTACCTGAACTAATTGATATGGTCCGGCCTTATTTGCCTGAAAGTCCACCTTTGTTTGGTGAAGACGAAATTAGTGATCGCAGTGAGCGCTTTCTTGCAGCTGAGATGATACGTGAGAAATTATTTCGTTTGATGGGCGAGGAGATTCCTTACTCGACTACTGTACGCATAGATCAATTTACTGTAGAAGGAAATCTGCGCAGAATTTTTGCCTGCATTCTAGTGGAGAAATCCAATCAGAAAGCCATCGTGATTGGCAAGAATGGCGAAAAACTTAAAATGATTGCTACCCAGGCGCGGCAAGATATGGAAAAATTGTTTGGTGGCAAGGTATATCTCGAAGTATGGGTCAAAGTAAAAAGTGGCTGGGCTGATGATATCAATGCATTGAAGAGTTTGGGATATGAATGAGATTGAAGAATCTAAATGATTAATAAAACAGCACATTCACGAATTTGGTTAGAAGCGATTGGTGAGCTTCTCAATTTTTGTTTATAGGTACATAACAATCATGATTGCTTTGGGTGTTAACATTGATCATATCGCGACATTACGCCAGGCGCGAGGGACGGTCTATCCAAGTCCAGTGGAAGCAGCGTTGGTTGCTGAATCTGCGGGGGCAGATGCTATTACGCTCCACTTGCGTGAAGATCGAAGACATATCCAGGATCGGGATGTGGAAATTTTGCGTGAGCGGCTTCAAACCCGAATGAATCTAGAAAGCGCAGTGACTGAAGAGATGATTGCCTTTGCATGCCGCATCAAACCACAAGATGTGTGTCTAGTTCCAGAACGACGTGAGGAATTGACTACGGAAGGAGGGTTGGATGTGGTACGGCATTTCGAACAGGTGAAACAGGCTTGTAGTAAGTTAGCGGATGCCGGTATTCGCGTATCGTTATTCATTGATGCAGAGCGTGAGCAGATAGATGCCGCAGCCAGAGTGGGTGCTCCGGTAATCGAAATTCATACAGGTCATTATGCCGATGCCAAAAATAACGATGCGCAACAATGCGAGCTGGAAAAAATTTGCACAGCTGTTGCCTATGGTCTCAGTCGAGGATTAAAAGTCAATGCTGGTCATGGACTGCATTACCAAAATACCCGACCTATTGCAGCGATACAAGGTCTTTCAGAACTAAACATCGGACATGCAATTGTGTCACATGCATTATTCGTTGGGCTAGCACAAGCGGTTAGGGAAATGAAGCAACTCATCCAGGAAGCAAGTCAATGATCTATGGAATCGGCACAGATATCGTCGTGCCTTCCCGTATTGCTCAATCGCTTGAAAAATATGGTGAACGCTTTGCGCGAAGATTGTTAGCTGAGCATGAATGGCCTGATTATATCAAGGATGCTAAGCCCGTGATGTTTTTAGCAAGACGCTTTGCAGCCAAGGAAGCTCTTTCCAAGGCAATGGGTACTGGCTTGCGACATCCTGTAACATTAAGCAATATTACGATTGCCCATACCCCCCTTGGTAAGCCCTATTTTCTCTTTCATCCCGAATTAGCTGAATTGATCAAGCGTGAGGGAATCATTGGTCACCATCTTTCCCTTAGTGATGAATTGAATCTAGCCAGTGCCTTTGTGATCCTGGAGAAGGCGTGATGTCGCTGGGTCCTGTGATGCTCGATATCGCGAGCACCCAGCTATCAGTCGAAGATAAAGCAAGATTACTTCATCCTCTTACGGGTGGCGTCATCTTGTTTACCCGCAATTATGAGTCCGTTGAACAGTTGGCAGCATTGACTGCCGAGATTCATGCACTCAGGACCCCACCGTTACTCATTGCTGTGGATCATGAAGGCGGCAGAGTACAACGTTTCCGTAAAGATTTTATCCGGTTACCCGCGATGCATGAGCTGGGAAAGATCTGGGACAGACATCCCCGCCGGGCACGTCATCTGGCACAGCAAACCGGTTATGTGCTGGCAGCTGAATTATCTGCATGCGGTGTTGATTTGAGTTTTACCCCAGTACTTGATGTCGATTATGGGCAAAGTAGTGTGATTGGTGACCGCGCTTTCCATCGCATCCCTCAAGCCATTGCTGAGCTGGCGCATAGTTTAATGCTGGGGTTGAAATCAGGAGGAATGGGTGCAATCGGTAAGCATTTTCCCGGGCATGGGCATAGTCGGGCAGATACGCATTTTGAGATCGCTGTGGATGATCGTACCTTTGCCGATATCGAGATGGATGATCTGATTCCATTTCGTCAGATGATTGATTTTGGCCTGGCAGGTATCATGACAGCCCATGTGATCTACCCGGAAATGGATAAGCGTCCCGCTGGGTTCTCCAGCTTCTGGCTAAAAAATATTTTACGCGATGACTTGAGGTTTGATGGTTGTATCTTTAGTGATGATTTGAGCATGCGGGGTACTGCAGGTTATGGCAGCATTACTGAGCGTGCCGAGGCAGCATTACAAGCAGGTTGCGATATGGTACTGGTATGCAATGATTCCCAGGCTACTGACCAATTGCTGGAAACATTCCAATGGGAAATTTCTGCTGCAAGCCTGGTACGGTTAGCACGTATGCGTGGACGGCGTCATACGCAATCAATGATAACGCTACATGAAGATGCAAATTTCGTGCTGGCTGTCAGGGAAATCAGTGAAATTGGCATAGACAATCAGCAGCAATTGTCATTCTAATTGAATCAACCTCAAATGCTTTTTTGACAGATTGCCGGTTTGGAGGCGCTGTTGCTGAAAGGGTAGTTTCTAATGACGAATTTTCCTTCGTTTGTAACCAATCATTTTTATAAGGTGACTCATGACTAAATCTTTCGATGTAGCTGTAATTGGCGCAGGTCCGGGTGGTTATGTAGCGGCTATCCGCTGTGCTCAGTTGGGCCTTAATACCGTTTGTATTGATGAATGGAAAAATGAGCAAGGCGTAGCGAGTCTGGGAGGCACTTGTCTCAATGTGGGTTGTATTCCATCCAAGGCGCTACTGGAATCTTCCGAGAATTATGCCCGTGCTGCGCATAAATTTATTGATCATGGTATCAATCTAGAAGGTTTATCCATGGATGTACCCGTGATGATTACGCGTAAAAATAAAATTGTGAAGGCTTTTACTGGTGGTATTGCCATGCTGTTCAAGAAGAACAAGATCACTTCTTTGCATGGTAGAGGAGCTTTGCTTAAGCAGGAGCAAGAGAGTGGTCTCTGGAAAATTCAGGTAAAGAATGGCACTGAGATCGAAGAAATTCAGGCTGAATACGTTATCATTGCAACCGGCTCAACACCCCGCCAATTGCCGTTCATCAAGGTAGATAATAATCGAATACTGGATAATAGCGGCGCACTGGCGCTAACGGAGGCACCCAAACGTCTGGGTGTGATTGGCGCTGGAGTCATTGGCCTGGAGATGGGGAGCGTATGGCGCCGACTGGGCTCGGAAGTGACAGTGCTGGAAGCGCAGCCAAATTTTCTCATGGCCGCGGATGAACAGATTGCCAAGGAAGCACAAAAAATCTTTACGCGTGAGCTCGGTTTAGTGATACAGACCGGTGTCAAGATCAAGTCAATTCAAGTCGAAGAGCAGCAGATAGTCGTTGATTATGCTGACGCCAAAGCTGATTCGCAAAAACTGGAGATCGATAAACTGATCGTCGCGGTTGGCAGAAGTCCCAATACAGCAGGCCTCGGTGCTGACGAGATTGGTTTAAAAACGAATGAACGGGGTTATATTGAGGTCGATGAATACTGCCGCTCCAATTTGCCAAAAGTATATGCCGTCGGTGATGTGGTCAGAGGCCCCATGCTGGCACATAAAGCTTCAGAAGAAGGCGTGGCTGTGGCAGAAATGATTGCTTCCGCTAAGCAAGGCCATGCTAATGAGTCTGCCAAAGTTAATCTGGATATCATTCCATGGGTGATTTATACCTCACCGGAAATCGCTTGGGTAGGAAAAACCGAGCAGGAACTTAAATCAGCCGGTATTGCTTATCGTGCCGGACAATTTCCATTTATGGCCAATGGGCGCGCACGTGCCTTGGGAGAAACCAGTGGCTTTGTGAAGGTGCTTGCCGATGCCGACACAGACCGCATCCTGGGCATACATATGATTGGCCCCTATGTTTCTGAAATGATCGCAGAAGCTGTGGTTGCGATGGAATTTGCTGCCAGTAGCGAAGATGTTGCCCGTATCATTCATGCACATCCTTCGTTATCTGAGGTATTACATGAAGCAGCTTTAGCAGTAGATAAGCGTGCGTTGCATATCTAATAATCGGCTAAGCTAGTCAATTAGCCAGCCAATTATCCTGCTGGACGATAGTTACCCCACATATGTCAGAAATAACAATGTGGGGAATGTCTAGTATCAATATTTCACACACTGAGTTTTATCAGGGTTGACATCGCAAGACCAGGTTGTTTGGCGGATACCGCCTGCTTTATTGAATAGGAACTCAGCTTTCTGAACTTTGAGTTGTTCAGGTGTGGGACTCACTTTTTCCGGTATGAAGCGTTCCTGAGTCCAGAATCTTATCCGGCAGAAATCGGTTGCTTTGCCACAAATTTGATTGATTGCAGCACCATAGACCGTTTTATCCATTTCTTTGTCCAGATCTACCAATACCATATTCACAAATTTACCTGACTTTCCTATCTCTATGACGCGAACAACTCGCCACCCCAAGCCGCTTGGCAACGATTCGGTTGCTTGTGGTGTAGAAGCTTCTTCGGTTGCTTGCGGTGTAGAAGCTTCTTCGGTTGCTTGCGGTGTAGAAGCTTCTTGAGGGGGTTCTGCTGATTCTGCTTCCTCAGATAGCGCCTGAGTAGACCATAACAACGTCATTGCAAGAAACATACTACCGATTAATTTTTGATTCATTCGTCCTCCTGATATTCTTCTCTTTTAAATAAAAGTATTTCTGGTTCACAATTCTACCTATTTCAACCTGATATGAACAGTCAACCCATGAAGGCAAATTTTTGCCTGAAAGAGTACTAGAGGAGTAATCTGGAGCGCATGAAAGTATGCCGACTTGATCTACAGCTGGTGGATAGCGAGGACATTCTCGTTAAATTAAATCAGGGCATTACCTTGATTACCGGAAATCAGCGCTTGACCCATGTGTTTCGTCAGCATTCTGATCAGGCAGCGATCCTTAAGGGGGCAAAAGTGTGGTCGACACCGGATATTCTGCCGTGGCATAGCTGGTTACAGCGTCTCTGGGAGGAGGCATTGATCTCAGGAGAGATTTCTGAAGCCAGGCAACTGCTCGCGCCGCAGCAGGAACGCGCCCTTTGGCAAGAGTTGCTTAGTGCAGATTTGCCATTCCAGCCGATGGGTAAAGCTGCCTTGCAGGTGCAAAAAGCCTGGCAATTACTGTGGGAATGGCATTTGCCGCAGAACGAGTCGATTTTCCAGTATAACGATGACAGCAGATTATTCTGGAAATGGCAGTTGCTATTTCAACGTACCTGCCAGCAAAAGGGTTGGTTATCTCCTGGCTGCCTGCCAGACAAGCTCCGGCATTACTTTGAACAGGGAACATTACTACCGCCAGATGAATTAGTACTCATCGGTTTTGATGAGCTGAATCCTCAGCAATTGGCTTTGCTGGAAACATTGAATCGATCAGGCTGCCACGTGCAGTGGTTACAACTCAAACCGAAAGTCAGCCAAATTGGCCAGCTAGCCTGTACCGATCGTCGGCAGGAAGCAAAGCTCATGGCGCGCTGGGTTCGGCAGAGATTGGAAGACAATCCCGCGGCACAAATAGGAATAGTCGTGCCAAATCTGTCTGCCCTGCGGGAGATCATCGTGCAAGCATTGGATGAAATCCTGATGCCATCGGTCTTCCATCCAGGACATCAGCAGCAGGAACGCTCCTACAATATGTCACTCGGGAAGCCATTGACTACATTCCCACTGGTTACGACGGCATTGAAGCTACTTGATCTGTTGAAGCACACGATCAGTTTGTCAGACATAAGCCAATTACTTCATTCTCCTTTTATTGGCGGGTGGGAGCAGGAGTCGAGCGCACGCGCCTTGCTGGATGTGCAATTGCGTGAAATTGGGGAGCCCAGCGTATCGATTGACACATTGTCTTATCATGCTTCACAAACAAATCGCAGCTATGCCTGTGTGGTGCTGGCGAAAAAGTTAGGCATGCTGAAAGTATGGCTGCAAACCTGCTCACGTAAGGAGCATCCCGAGCAATGGGTGCAGCATTTCGATCACTTGCTCAAGACGATTGGCTGGCTGGAGGGTTATCCCTTATCGAGTGAAGAATATCAGACAGTTGAAGCATGGCATGCATTGTTAGCAGAATTGGCCACGCTGGATTGGGTAACGGGAGAGATTTCATTGTCTGATGTGTTGAGTCAGCTCTGGCAGATGGCGAGAGAGCGCATTTTCCAACCTCAGACAGGTGTTGCCCCGGTTCAGGTACTCGGACCCCTTGAAGCCCATGGTATCCAGTTTGATTATTTATGGATGATAGGATTACATGACGGCATCTGGCCAGGATCGCCACAGCCTAATCCTTTTATACCTTTGCCGTTACAGCGCAACCATGAATTGCCGCATTCGAGCGAGCAGCGTGAGTTATCGGTGACACGGCTGCTCATGCAACGCATTGTAACGAGTGCTGATCAGGTTATCCTGAGTTATCCGCAGCGTAATGGTGACGAGGAGCTACGCGCCAGCCCTTTGATCAAGGGTTACACCTCTTTAGCAGTAGATGCGCTGTTAGCGAATAACATGCCTTCCTGGCGTGAGATCGTTCATGACAACTCTCAGTTGAGTGAACTGTTACACGATCCTGCTCCGATTTTGGAGCAGACGGCGGTCAAAGGTGGCAGTCACATTTTTAAGCTGCAGGCAGCATGCCCTTTTCGCGCGTTTGCAGAATTGCGGTTAGGTGCCCGGCCGCTTGGGCAGATCCAGATCGGCTTGAATGCCATGGCTCGAGGCAATCTTTTGCACCGAGCCATGGAGAAAGTGTGGGATAAACTTGATTCATATGAACAGCTGTTAGCATTACCGGATACTGAGTTGAGTGAGCTGGTATTGGATCAGGTCCAAGAAGTCATTAACACTATGGCTTCCCATTATCCGCAAACATTTAACCAACATTTCCGCGATATGGAAATCAAGCGCTTGCATCGACAGGTAGCGACGTGGCTAGAGCTAGAAAAAAAGCGCTTACCTTTTCGCGTCATTGCCAGAGAAAGAAAATATGAATTGACGGTGGGAGCGCTCAGTATTCAGCTTAAAATCGATCGCATCGATGAGATTGCCGCTAGCCGTCAACTGATCATAGATTACAAAACGGGCCAGGCTAAAGCCAGTCAATGGTTTGGCGATCGTCCCGATGAGCCGCAACTGCCGCTATACAGCTTAATTTTTCCTGATGATCTTGCAGGCATAGCTTTTGCCCAGCTACGAACGGGGCAGATGGCATTCAGCGGGGTTACGATTGAGGAGGGGATCCTGCCTGAGGTGAAATCATACGAAAAACTTAGCCAGAGCCGTGAGATTGGCAACTGGCCCCAACTGCTGACTCATTGGCGAGTGACCCTGGAAAGGCTAAGCGACAGTTTTTGTCGTGGTGAAGCTGCAGTTGATCCCAAGCGATATCCTGCCACTTGCGCCTATTGCACATTACAGCCGTTATGCCGTATCACTGAATTGACCCTCTTAGGTGAGGTGGATATCGAGGAAGGGGAGGGTGAGGGATGACGGCGCTGCAAAGTGTCGCTGATCAGGCTGAGCGGCTGCGGGCGCTTGATCCACAACATTCCTTTATTGTCCAAGCACCCGCCGGCTCAGGCAAAACCGGCCTATTGACCCAGCGATTCCTGGTGCTGCTGGCAAGAGTCGATTCGCCAGAAGAAATCGTGGCGATTACCTTTACCCGCAAGGCAGCGAGTGAAATGCGCCAACGGATTTTGCAGGCATTGCTGGATGCCCAAAATTTACCAGCGCCGCAAGAGCACTATGCACGTCAAACCTGGCAACTGGCTCAGCGTGTGCTGCTGCATGATCGGGCCAAGGATTGGCAGCTACTGGATAATCCTGCACGTTTGCGCATTCAGACGATCGATTCTTTGTGTGCCAGACTGGTTAGTCAAATGCCTATTCTTTCAAAATTAGGTGCTTTGCCATCGATTGCTGAGAATGCAACAGAACTCTACCAGCAGGCGGCCAGGCAAACGATCGAGGCAGTGGAAGCGGGAGATGAGTGGTCGCATGCCATTGCTCATCTGATTGAACATCTGGACAACCAACTGGACAAACTGCAGCAGTTGCTTGCCAGCATGCTCGCACGCCGCGATCAGTGGCTACCTTATCTTGCCGACCCCAATCATGCAGGACTCATGCGTGACCAACTAGAAGGTGCGCTGGCTGAGCTCGTGATCGATGCCTTGCGGGAGTTGACCGATCATGCTCCGGCAATGTGTAAGGAAGAAATGGCCACGCTGGCAAGATTTGCTGCCAGTCAGCTTGAAGGTACAGAGAGCAATTCTCCCATCACCCATTGCCAGAACATGCAAGCGTTACCAGGCTCGCAAATTTCTGATCTTGCGCAATGGGAAGGACTGGCCACCTTGCTGCTGACGAAAGAAGGCAGTTTGCGCAAGACGGTTACCAAAAATATAGGCTTTCCCTCGCCTACTCAGACAAAAAACCGGGAAGAGCAGGCATGCTATCGAGCAATGAAGCAGCGCATGGAGGCTTTGCTGGAAACACTGGCGGTTGAAAGTGAATTTATTCAGCAATTAGCTCAGCTCCCGGCATTGCCTTCACATCAATACAGAGAAGAAGAATGGGAGACGCTGCAGGCATTATTCAAATTGCTTAGATTGGCAGCAGGATATCTGGAAATCACTTTCCGGCAAACGGGACGGGTCGATTTTCCAGCGCTGACCCGGGCTGCAATTCAAGCGCTGGGAGAATCTGAGGCACCGACCGATTTAGCCCTGGCGCTGGACTATCGTATCCAGCATTTGCTGGTAGATGAATTTCAGGATACCTCATTCAATCAGGCTGAATTATTGACACGATTGACCGCCGGCTGGCAAGCAAGCGATGGGCGCACATTATTTCTGGTGGGTGATCCGATGCAGTCCATTTACCGATTCCGACAAGCCGAGGTCGGGTTATTTCTCGAAATTCGCGATCATGGATCGTTTGGTCAGATTCCACTGGAGTTCCTGCGCTTATCGGTCAACTTCCGCTCTCAGCAGGGCATCGTCGACTGGATCAATCAGCATTTCCCTCTTATTTTGCCAGAGAAGGATGACATGACTTTGGGTGCCGTTTCCTATGCGCCGTCGGTCGCCTTTCATGCAAACTCAAACAGAGAGGCAGTGATTTTTTATCCCTCGCTGCAGCGCGATGATCTTGCTGAAGCACAACAGATTGTGTCTATAGTGCAGCGGGCTAAAGACGCGCTTCCGAATGGGACTACCGCCATTCTAGTGCGTAACCGTGCTCATCTTATGCAGATCATTGTGCAACTGAAACAGGCAGGATTATCCTTTCAAGCGGTCGAAATCGAACAACTCACCCATCGTCCCGTGATTCAGGACTTACTCGCGTTAACCCGTGCCTTGCTGCACCATGGCGATCGCATAGCTTGGCTGGCAGTATTGCGCGCACCTTGGTGTGGACTGACTCTGCGGGATTTATATGTCTTGGCGGGTGAGGATTGGCAAAAAACTATCATTGACTTGCTGCGCCATCCACCTCAGCTTGCGCAGCTCAGTGAAGATGGTCAACAGCGACTTAGCCGTGTGTTGCCTATTCTTGAGAGCGCGATCTCTCAGCAGGTAAAACGCTCGTTGCGCAGAAATGTGGAAGGGACCTGGCTTGCGCTAGGCGGGCCTGCCTGCGTGACGGATGAAACAGATCTGGATGATGCGGAAGTTTATTTTCAGTTGCTGGAAAAGCTGGAGGAAGCAGGTCAGCCGCCGGATATCCAGACCCTCAGTGAGCATGTGGGGCAACTCTATGCCTTGCCGGATGTAACGGCCGATGGTTCGTTACAACTGATGACCATTCATAAGGCAAAAGGGCTGGAGTTTGACACGGTGATCCTACCGGGCCTTGGTCATAAAGGTAAAAATGATGAAGCCAGATTATTGTACTGGATGAAACATCAATTTAAATCAGGTCAGCCAGCATTGCTGCTCGCACCGATCAATGCGGTGGGCGATGAGGCCAATCCGATTACTACCTACCTACGGCAACTGGATCAAATAAAAGGCTATCGGGAGGATGGCCGTTTGCTGTACGTTGCAGCCACGCGCGCCAAACATCAACTGCATCTCTTCGGGCATGTGAATCAGCCGGTGCTGTCCGATAACATGGAAATCAAGGAACCACCGGCAAACACCTTGCTGGCGCGGTTATGGCCGGTTGCCGCAGCACATTTTCAGGCTCTGCTGCATGCTAACACCCTGGCTAAAGAATCAGCAGAAAATACCGCGCAAGAAGTGGTCATCCAATTGTCATCCCACTCGAGCAAGCGATTGCGGTTGGCGACCGACTGGAAGCTGCCTGCGCCACCTGAGACGGTCAAGGTGGCTATTGCTGCGGCTTGTTCCATCCCGGAAGAATCGATTGAATTTGATTGGGCGGGCGAAACCGCCCGGCAGGTTGGCACAGTGATCCATCGATTGCTGCAGCATGTCGGCAGTATCGGTATCGAACATTTTGCGCCGCAGGATTTGTCCCGCTTTGAACGTGCTGGTCAGTCATTACTGCTGCAAATAGGTGTCACGCAGAGCCATTTTGAGCAGGCGCGAACACAACTGTCCGCTGCACTTAAGAGGTTATGGCAGGATGAAAGAGCCCGTTGGATTCTGAGCAGGCAACATGCCGAGGCGCGTTGTGAATGGGCATTAAGCGGTATGCGCAAAGAAGGACTCGATCATATTGTCATGGACAGAACCTTTGTCGATGCAACGGGAACACGCTGGATCATCGATTATAAAACAGGTACTCACATGGGGAGAGACATCGAAGCCTTTCTCGATAGTGAGCAACAGCGCTATCGCCCGCAACTGGAACGCTATGCCATTTTGCTGCAACAAATGGAACAACGACCTATTCGTCTGGGGCTGTATTTTCCAATGCTTGGGAAATGGCGGGAGTGGACGTTTGCGGTAAATGAATAAGTAATTCCATTTCTAAATCAAATCTGACTTTGTCGGCTTCTCCTTGCCGTATTATTTATACTGTCTGCGGCTCGCCTTCGTGTCATGTTTGATTTGGAAATGGAATTATACCGATAACTTGGAGAATCGTCTCGATCAGCATATGACAGGAGCCATTCCAAGCTGCTACACATTCAAGCGTAGGCCTGTCGAATAATGTTTACGCAAGAATTTTTCTCCCGTGAAGAAGCGCTCGCTGCTGAACAGCAAATCAAAGACTGGAGTCGGAAAAAGAAAGAGGCAATGATGCGGGGGGATTGGATAGAAGTGTCACGCCTTGCTCGCTCTCGTACTGTTCACCCTTCGACAGTTCAATAAACCTACTGCTAAGACGAGCGGATTCCGACCAAGGAGCATTTGCTTTAGCATCTTTTTACAGCATCTGAAATAAACATTACCTTTCCATGACATGAAGCAATTACCCACAGCCTTATCCACGGAAATTGTGGATAATAAAACCTAAACCTGTCTCATTTTCATAGGAGCATTGTCAGCATGTCATAATCGCTGAGGTATCATGACTTTGCTCGCTCTCATGCTGTTCGCCCTGAGCAGTGAGCTTGTTGAACTGTCGAACTGTCGAAGGGCGAAGAGGAAGCAAATCTGCTCACCTTCGACTGTTCAATAAACCTACTACTATGACAAGCGGATTCTGTCCAAAGAGCATTTACAAATTTTGTATCAATCTGGGCTGCAAAAGTTTTAGCATCTTTTTGCAGCATCTGAAATAAATATTACCTTTCCATGACATAAAGTAATTACCCACAACCTTATCCACGGAAATTGTGGATAATAAAATCTAGCATGCGGATTAGAGGACCATTTTTTTCGATGCTCCTAGAACTCATGGATAACAATTGTATGCAGATGCATTATTGCCTGCCTATTTGTTATCTTTTAGCATCATCATGTAACAAAGCTGAATTGGTTTGACCGTTGCTTCTAATCCGCTTCGAATGTTGTACAGAATAATCTCAATTATTTGAGAAACCTAATCTTTCTCTAGCGTTAAAGCCCATAAATCTTTATCAGGGGATAAGGAAAAATGATGAGAATTGCGACATTCAACTGCGAAAATCTCTTTGCCCGCTATAGATTCCGAAATAACTTTAACCCGAGGGAGGACGATGGGTTTACCATCAATAATCTCGCATTTGAGATCTATGACGAAACTGCAAAGCAGATTACTGCCCAAGCGATTCGAGAAGTCAATGCTGATGTCATCGCATTACAGGAAGTGGAAAGCCTGCCAGTTTTAGATCGTTTTAACTTAAGATATCTGGGTGGATTGCGCTATAAACATCGCATCGTAATCGATAGCCATGATCCAAGGGGGATTGATGTTGCGTTGCTAAGCAGATATCCATTAACCTCGATTAGATCATACCGGCACGAAAGGAATGCAGCTAACACCGCATCACTTTTCTCACGTGACTGCCTGGAAGTTCATATTGATATTGATGGCAAAGAGTTGACCCTTTTTGTGAATCATTTCAAATCTATGGTAGGTGGACGCGATGCAACCAGAGTAAAAAGGGTAGAGCAAGCTCAACGGGTAGCAGAAGTAATATCCGAGCAATGGCATGAAACAGGTTATGAAGGTAACTATATTGTCCTTGGTGATCTTAACGATTACCCAAGTCATGACACCTCGCTTCACGTCCTGCTTGCCCATGAGGGTCTGGTAAATGTGATAGATCGACTTTCCAAGGATGAACAGTGGACGCATTTTTATGCTGGCGGTAACGAGTATCACCAGCTGGATTACCTTCTGTTGTCTTCATCGCTAGCCAACCATAACCCCTCTTCCCCGCAAGTCATGAGAATGGGGTTGCCTTATCGGGCAGAGCGCTATTCTGGCCAAAGATTTCCCCATGTTGGTGAAGACAACCCCAAAGCATCTGATCACGCACCCTTGTTTATGGATATTCAGCTTGATTGACGAGTTACCTAATCACCTAATCAGCGCAGTTTGATAACAATGATCGGCGTATCAATCATGCCGACATAAAACACGATCGTCTCCGCCGGAGCTTCTCCTTGATTAATGCCGTAGTGCAAGGCCACCTCGACAAACGGAGGTTCCTTGCTCGCATTAGAGGTTGAATTCCGCTGCCGATAGCGCTACCCAATGTGTAATTCCATTTCTAAATCAAACCTGACTTTGTCGGCTCCCCTTGCCGTATTATTTATACTGTCTGCGGCTCTCCTTCGCGTCTTGTTTGATTTGGAAATGGAATAAGCTTCGGCACGTTGCAGCGAGGAATCTAGGTTCAAGTTGCATTTTCGCGCGCAATAGCCTGCAATATAGCCTCGGCCCATAACTTAATACGATATTGCCGGCGATCGAACGACGAGGCCGATCTAATCTGGTTGGGTATTTTGAATTTGCTATTTAATCCCTTATTGCCAATATGCGGAACTTCGATGATTGTTTTGCCAGATTCTCGGATAGCCTGGGAAAGCACTTTTGCCTTGTTGCCGCACAAGATGACGAGATTACAACCCTCCAGCTCGCTCAGTACTCGCTGGACATTTTGCGGCTTTTGTATTTCTCTGTTATCTGCCTCTGACTTGCCATGACCGAGTGCAACCGCGATCGGCTCGGCGAAACTATTAGTGATTCGATAGTCGTAGCGATGCAAGGATGAGAATAGTGTTGGCTGAGCGGAGTGTAGATGAACCAAAGCTGCTTCCAGATTTGCTCCGCTTTCCCCGGCAACAGGCTTCCCTTTACGTTTTTCTTCTTCCCCGGGAGCGCTGAAAACAAAGGCAATGGGAAGATGACCTTCGCAGAAATGAGAAGAGAATTTCATCTGCTGCGGCCTAACAGCTGAATTCGCTGGCTTGCACGATACTTGGTGCTCGGAGATTCATCAACGACTCCTTGAAAACATTTCAATTAACCTCGTAGATCGTTCCAGTAAACCCTTTACCGCTCGCGGTGAGCAGTAAGCTTGTCGAGCTGTCGAATCGTTCGCTGCTCACAGCTCAGTCCGAACGGCGCTTTGGCAAGCGTTATACAAGAATGATCTATTATTCCATTTCTAAATCAAACCTGACTTTGTCGGCTTTTCCTTGCCGTATTATTCATACTGTCTGCGGCTCGCCTTCGCGTCATATTTGATTTGGAAATGGAATTAGGTTCATTATATTCATACTTTTTAGCTCTTTTTTGAAGCACCCCGAGGTAAATAAAATAAATAAAATCAGAGCCTGCTTCAGCTTCATAGCAGCGTTATCTCACTCGATCAATTTTTGTTGCTTATTTCTTACCAATGCCAGGTGTCAGGCGCTAAGTATTTATAGGTATTTTATTAATCAGTGTATCTTGTGATAAGCTATTGAGCATCAAAGATTAACAAATAGAGCATTTATTTTCCTAATTTACAGGTGATGATCGACTGGTGGCGGCTAGTGAGGCAGAACCAGAAGTCGAGCGACAGAAAGTGAATGTGCTCATTCGCACGGTTGAGGCCGTGCTCACCTGAACAATATCTCATTCATGAAGGAGGAAATCAGCATGCGCGACCTGTTCAGATTGATTGTTATATTGCTGGCGCTCGGCTCGCTCTCGGGCTGTGCAGCGCTGGTCGGCGCCGGTGCAGCCGGTGGTGCCTACGAGTACAAGACCAAGGAGCGGCTGGATAAGCTGGCAGAGGACTTCAAGGCAGGTAAGATCACCCGCGAAGAGTATCTAAAGCAGAAAGAGCAGATCGAGAAGGGCTCGCTTGTCTACTGACATGACCTCTGGTTATATCCTGGAGGGTTCTTGCGCAGAACAGATATAAATCTGAGAAATTTCCACAGATTTGTGTGGCTCTAACAAATTAATGAAATTTTGAGCAGTAAATAGCTAGAGCATTCTGCACTTAAATAGAGTCGATAAGGGATTCTCAAAGGATGAGATATAGTTGATGATCTTGCTATAAG